>BAXO01000009.1 GCA_001310555.1 Bacillus sp. JCM 19058 | reverse complement strand
GCTTCAGAGTTAGAGCGCTTATTTTATGATTTCGTTCGCCTAAACAGCTGATAGCCGCCAAGTACTACTGTAGGTATTGCCGCCATTCCGATGATGAGCAGCCATTCTCTTGTATTTAAAGCGACCGTACTAAAGATTACTTGGAGAGGAGGGTAATAAATGACGACAAGCATTAGGATGACCGACAACAGCACGGCCCAAACTAAATATCGATTTTGCAGCGGGTTTCGATGATAAATAGAATACTCGCTTCGACAATCGAAGACGTGTATCAACTGAGCCATAACAAGTGTAACAAAAGCAACCGTCTGAGCACGAGTTAGGTCGTCCGGATGAGCCTCGAGCGTGAGCCAAAAGGCGACTAATGTTACTACACCGATCATCAAGCCCCGACTGACGATTTTCCAGGACAGCCCCCTTGCAAAGACACCTTCGTTTTGACTGCGAGGTGGACGCTTCATTACATTCCCTTCAGGCTGGTCCATTCCTAAAGCCATAGCCGGTAATCCGTCGGTGACAAGGTTAATCCAAAGGATTTGAATCGGTACGAGCGGAAGCGGCATGCCTAGAAGCATTGCAAAAAGCATAACGAGAATCTCGCCGACATTGGAAGCAAGCATGTAACGAATAAACTTGCGAATATTTTCATAAATATTTCTCCCTTCCTTAATCGCTGCACGAATCGACGAAAAATTATCATCGCTTAGCACGAGCGAGGAGGCCTCCTTCGCGACATCCGTCCCCGTAATCCCCATCGCGATACCGATATTGGCTGCTTTAATAGCAGGAGCATCATTAACTCCGTCACCTGTCATTGCCACAATATGGCCCTTCGCTTGCAATGCTTTAACGATTTTCAATTTATGCTCCGGTGTGACGCGGGCGTAAACAAACACATCCTCCACAAGCTGTTCAAGCTCAGAAACTGTCATTTTTGACAGCTGACTTCCCGTAAGAATGCGACCGTTGTCGGGTAGGATTTGCAAATCGTTTGCGATCGCGGTCGCCGTAACCTGATGATCGCCTGTAATCATAATCGTCTTAATGCCGGCTTCCCGACATTCACGAATAGCTTCCTTTACTTCAGGTCGCGGTGGATCGATCATTCCTTGAAGCCAAGCAGCGTAAGCCCTCGTTCGGCTTCGTATGCTGTTTTGCACGTTTCGCCTTCATTGAGTGGACGATATGCGATCGCAATCGTACGCAGCGCCTGACCTGCCATTTGTTCAATGACAGCTTCAACCTGCTGTTGATGAGCTGCTGCCATCCGTTCTCGGCGTGGATTCATACTCATATACGTACACTGAGACAGGACGACATCGGGAGCTCCCTTCGTTAAAACAAACTTCTTGCCTTGTCGGTCCTGAACAACGACACTCATCATTTTCCTCGTTGAATCAAATGGAAACTCCGCCACCTTCTTTAGCTGCTTTTGCAGTCCCTCCTTAGAAAAGCCTGCTTTATGTGCAGCGATGACCAATGCGGCTTCCGTCGGATCTCCATCTGTCACATATTCAGTTACATCCTTTTTGAATACACCCTTTTTTTTGACCGACTTTTGCTGCAATGAAGCGTTGCTGCAAAGAGCGCCGTAGCTCAGGATCTGCATTAAAGCCTTCTCACGACTCGGCTCTACTTTTTTTCTCACCCGCATAAAAATGCCCTGACAGTTGATCCTTTGCCGTTGAAACTGACCAGTGCTTCCCGCCAGCCCAGAGTCGAGTGACCGTCATTTTGTTTTGCGTCAATGTGCCTGTCTTATCTGAGCAAATGACTGAAGCACAGCCTAACGTTTCCACCGCCGGGAGCTTGCGAACTATCGCTTTACGCTTTATCATCCTTTGCACACCTAGCGCTAGCGCCACCGTTACGATCGCAGGAAGCCTTCCGGGATCGCCGCGACGGCCAATGATACGCCCGCTAAAAACATCGTATATACATCATGTCCTTGAAAAACACCGATAAGAACAACGAAGGCCGTAAGCATAATGGCTACAGCAATTAGCAGCTTCCCTAATTGCTCGAGCCTTTTCTGTAAAGGTGTCACCAACGTTTGCGTCGACTGAAGTAGATGAGCGATTTTGCCCATTTCGGTTTTCATCCCGGTTTGAACAACGACACCAAGGCCATTTCCTTGCGTGACCATCGTACCCATAAATGCCATATTCTCCTGTTCGGCGAGCTCTTCCGGCCTTTTTTTCCAGCACCTCGCCCTTTTTATGAACAGGAACAGATTCTCCTGTTAACGAAGATTCTTCAATATGAAGCCCATTTGTTTGTACGAGGCGGAGATCGGCCCCGATGCGATCACCACTCATTATTTTGACGACGTCCCCCGGGACGATTTGTAAGGACGGGACCTTCTCCCAAATTCCGCCCCGTAGTACGGTCATTTGGGGAGAGGATAACTCCTTTAAAGCCGCCAGCGATTTTTCAGCTTTACGTTCCTGGATAAAGCCGAGAATTCCGTTTAAAAGGACGATCAACATGATCGTGATCGCATCAAGGTATTCGCCCAGAAAGCCAGAAATCAATGTTGCCACTAATAAAACGAGCACCATAAAGTCCTTAAATTGAGCGAGGAAAACGTATAACGCCGGCGTCTTTTCACCCTCGTCCAATTTATTGGCACCGTAAGTTCGCAGCCTTTTCTCCGCATCCTTTTCTGTTAAGCCGTATTCGATTGACGTCTTTGCAGCCTTTTCAAGCTGCTCCTGCTCTAATTCACACCAGTTCATTCCGCCCACCCCGCATTGCTCCTTTTTACGTTTTTCATTTCGAGACTATCTGTATCAGGATTTTCCGAACAGCTAGAATTCTCCCGCCCCGCTTTCTCTTCAACCTTCCGTAATCGAGAAGGCCGATTGATGCTGCTTTTTATGAAATGTGCTCCCTCACATCTTGAACGTTCGCTTTATACAAGCCATCTTATTCAGTCCAACGGAAAAACATGCTATACTCATGAAAGCAACTTGAAAAAAGAGAACAAAAAGAGCAAGCGCCAGCACTTTTGCGAGAAGCTGCTGCTTGAAGCCATTGGACTTTTTGTACCTTCTCTTGTAAGGAGGGATTTTAATATGTCATTTGATGGAGTTATGACAAGAGCAGTTGTGCATGAATTGCAGGAGCGGTTAATCGATGGGCGAATCGCTAAAATTTATCAGCTTTAAAACCGAGCTACTTCTGTCTGTTAGGGCAAGAGGAAAAAAAACTATCAATTATTACTCTCGCCAATGCGAGCTTCGCCAGGGCCCATTTAACGCAAGAAAAATACGATAACCCTAAGGTTCCTCCAACGTTTTGTATGCTGCTGCGCAAGCATCTTGAAGGAAGCGTCATTGAACGAATTGAACAGCCGGAGCTTGAACGAATCATTACGTTTGATTTGAGAAACCGAGATGAACTCGGAGATCTTTCGCATAAGCAGCTAATCGTTGAAATTATGGGACGGCACAGCAATATTATTCTCATCGACCGTCAAACAAACAAGATTATCGACAGCATTAAGCACGTGAGCTATGCGCAAAGCAGCTATCGGGCCGTATTACCAGGGCAGCCCTATAAGCGGCCACCCGCCCAGGACAAGCTTAACCCCTTACACGCCACCGCGGAAGACGTAGTCAGACAAATTGACTTTAATGCTGGGCAGATCGATCGCCAGCTCGTCGACCGCTTTACCGGTCTATCCCCGTTAGTTGCGCAGGAAATTATCGCAAGGGCAGGAATGATTAATCGGCAGTCGCTTCCTGCTGCGTTTAGAGAGGTGCTTGATCCTGTCAAAGCAAACGAATACGAGCCTGAGCAGCGAACAGCAGGTGCGAAAGAATATTTTTCCGTCGTACCATTGACACAGGTTGACGATGAGCCAAAAACGTTTACGACAGTCAGTCAATTGCTCGATCGCTTTTTCTACGGCAAAGCCGAACGCGATCGAGTGAAGCAGCAAGCCTACGATCTAGAACGCTTTTTGCGCAACGAAAGTCAAAAAAAACAAAAAGAAGATCAAAAAGCTTAAGCAGACGCTCATTCAAGCAGATAAAGCAAACGAATACCAGAAAAAAAGGCGAGCTCGTCACCGCCAATTTACACTTAATAAAACGAGGAGAGTCGTCCATCGAGGTGCTCGATTACTACGACCCGGAGCAATCGAGTCTGACCATTGCACTCGATCCGCTCAAATCTCCGTCAAACAATGCACAGGCTTATTTCAAAAAAATACAACAAAGCGAAAAACTCCGTATCGGTCGTCAAGGAGCAAATCGAAAAAGCGAAGGAAGAGCTCCTTTACTTTGAGCAATTGATCCAGCAAGTGGAAAGTGCTTCCCCCAGAGATTTGGAGGAAATGCGGGAAGAGCTGATCGAGGGCGGTTATATTCGCAGGCGCCAGAAAACTTCAAAGAAGAAGGTAAAGGAAACAAAGCCGGCGCTCGAGCATTATCAGTCCAGTCAAAACGTTGACTTTTATGTCGGTAAAAACAATAAACAAAACGAGTATCTCACCCACCGTTTCGCACGCCAGCACGATACGTGGCTGCACACGAAGGATATTCCCGGCTCTCATGTCGTCATTCGCAGCGAAGAACCGGATCAGAGAACTCTGGAGGAAGCCGCGACAGTTGCCGCCTATTTTAGCAAAGCCCGGCAATCGAGCTCTGTTCCTGTTGATTATACGAAAATCAGACATGTGAAAAAGCCTAGCGGAGCTAAGCCTGGGTTTGTCATTTACGATAATCAGACGACATTGTTTGTCACACCGGATGAAGAGATCGTCTACAGCTTAAGAAAAAAAAGTAGAACCATTTACAAAGGGCAAGTACGGACAGCGACAAGCGGTTGTGCAATGACCGCTCAAGTAATGACTTCTGTAAAAGAGGTGAACCATTATGCTCAGTAAAGAGAGCATCCTTTATGAACGTCTGCAGAGACAGGGGTTACTGTCACCGCTCGGAGACAGCGAGAATATTGAAGCGTATAAGCAGCTATTTCGACGGCTTCAACCAGTTGCGCCGTATTTTTCGGGCGGCCAGGTAACCCACCTCAGCTCGTCCATCGAACGACATTTGACGACTCACTACTTTCGGCACAACTGCGAAAAAAACACCAGCTAGTCAAAGGTCGCTTTCAAGGAGGACGAGTCGGTTACGTTCTGGAAGAAGACTTAAATCTGTACGCCGGCATCTTCCGAAAGCCTCTTAAAAGTATCGGCCGTTGCACGAGGAAATTTTAGCGACGATTAGGCAATCGGGTGGTATTTCGAAGGATCAGCTAAAGGAGGAGCTGCCTTATACAGCAAAAGAGATAACCGCTGCTCTGAAAAAAATGCAGGAAGCATTTTTAGTATACGAAGAGCAGATCGACTCTGATTGGAACACCGGCTGGTTTGACTTTGCAACAGAATGGTTTACGATCGAGCATGAGCAAGGGCTTGATGCTGCTATTTCTGAAATGCTGTTAACTTTTCTTGATGCGTTTGTTTTCGCAACGGTAGCTCAGATGAAAAGCTGGTCTCAGCTCAAAAATACGCTCATTGAAAAGGGGTTGCAGCGCTTGCTCGCCGAGAAACGCGTTATCAACGTGAAGATCGACGGGCTCGGGGAAGGAATTATCCGCTCAGAGGATACCGACTTGCCACACCAAGAGGCCCCTGCCTCTGTCTTCATGCTTGACCAATCCGATTTCTTCGTTAGGGCTTATTTGGACGAGCTGAAACAAGCGTATAAAGGCCGCGAAGTCCTGCAATACTTGCTGATCGACGGCGAATTCAAAGGAGCTGTACTCGGACATTGGCGCATCGGTCCTCATGACATCGAAGACATCGAGCTTCAGCTTGAGCGAACTGAAGCCGCAAATCGACAGGATGAAATCGTCGCTGCAATCAGAAAGGGATATACTGCTGAATCGACGAACATTTTACGCTTCAATGGAGATGCTCTTTAAAAAAAATGACGTTCAGTTAGGCTAAAATCGTAGTCAACATGGCGCTGTCTCAAAAAAACCACTAAATTCGGGTGAATCGAATATCCATACAAAAAAAGCTTGTCGGCAAAGTTCCGTTTTATTGGAATTTGCCGACAAGCTGAGCCCACTTCAAAAAAAGAACTTTTTTTGCCCGAGCGGCCCGGGAACAATCCCAAAGCATCAGCAGGTGGCAAAGCTCTGTCTTCACCCAACGTTTTGCCACCATTGGTATATAAAAAAAGTAATTGGCAACGATTATTAGCAAGACGAATATACTACCCTCGGCCTTTCCCCCCGTTCGTACCGTTACCGGCCATTTAACGCTTTGCTTCCAAGGGTATAAGAGAGCAACCCCTCGATTCGTTGCCATATCCAACAACACGTGAGAAAGCATGCCGATCAACACTCCCATCGAGATTTCTCCGTATGGAATGAGCCAATCTAATAACAAATTGAGTAGTAGCATAAACAAAATGCTGTGAGTGAATGTCCTGTGTCCAAACAAGCTGCCTATAATCGTTGATAGAATCGGGAGCTTCCGACCGATTTTACTTCCCCTGTGACAAATATCAGGCAAAAGAGAACCGATCGCTCCCGCAGCCAAAAGAGCAATCGGTTCGTAATGTGTGACGTGTGCGACTGCAGCGCAAGCAGCCACCCCGCCAGCCAAATGTGTTTTTCCGGTCATATCATCACCCTGTTCAAGAAATAATTTGAGAGAGTCCAGAAGGCATCGCTCCGGCTTTTGATTAAGCAAGCTACCCATTCAAGGTTCTACCCTTACTCTTTTGCCGAGCATCGGTAGATAGATAGCTTCTCGAAGCCGACTTTCGCTTAACAGAATGAGCTAGTATCCTCTTAGCGTGAAAAAGATTCCCCTGCCCATGAAGCCGACTCAGGAAGGAGCAAATTCGACTTGCTTCAGCTTGCTGAAATGAGTTTTCTTCTCGCGGGGCTGTTACCGCTCATCCGCCAATATGAGACATCTCTATTTTCGCACGCTTTCTTGCGGATTGACTCGTTCGCTCCTCCGAGTATTTATCGTCCCTACTTTTCCAGTATGCTTCAATCCGTTTTACTATTTCGTCATCGGAGCACCCGGAGCGGAGCAGCTCGCGAAAATCATACCCTTTCGTGGCAAACAGACACGTATATAGCTTCCCTTCAACGGAAAGCCGCGCACGATTACACGTCTGACAAAACGCATCAGACACGGATGAAATCACGCCAATTTCGTCAGTAGATCCTTTATAGCGATAACGCGTCGCTACCTCGCCCGGATAATTTGGCTCAATTGCTTCTAATGGCATTTCCCGATCGATGCGAGCAAGAATGTCTCGCTTCGTAATGACATCATCCATCCGCCAGCCGTTCGACGTACCGACATCCATATACTCAATGAATCTAAGAATATAGCCTTTTTCGCGAAAGAACTTAGCCATAGGGATAATATCTTGCTCGTTTACACCCTTTTGTACGACCATATTCACTTTGATTCCGAGGCCAGCTTCCTCCGCCGCTTTCATGCCTTTCAATACCGGCTCGATACCGATACCGCGGCCGTTGATTTTGCCAAAGCGTTCACTGTCAAGGCTATCAAGGCTGACCGTCACCCGCTTAAGCCCGGCCTCCTTTAATCGTCCGGCGTAGTTTGGTAGCAAGACGCCGTTTGTCGTCATCGCAATATCCTGAATTCCCGTTGATTCCGCTAGTAACTGGATTAGCCGATCAAGATCCCTCCGCATTAAAGGCTCTCCCCCGGTGATTCTTAGCTTCTCGAGATTAGTTGCTCGATGAAAGCAGGACACGAGCCGGCGGAGCTCTTCAAAGCTTAAGATTTCGGCGCGTGTTAAAAACGGATAGTCTGGTCCAAAAACCTCTGCCGGCATGCAATAGTGACAGCGAAAATTGCAGCGATCTGTGACGGAAACACGGAGATCACGAAGCGGACGTTTATATCGATCGACAAGTTGCTCTTTTCCTATCTCGCTCATTCTTCCCCTCCTCACTGTTCCGAAGCCGAAATGATCCGGTGGCCATGAGTATAAATATTCATATTCTGACCTCTAATGAAGCCAACAGCTGTAATTTGCAGCTCTTCCGCCATTCGAAGAGCCAGATCGGTCGGGGCCGACTTTGACAGCATAATACCAACGCCCATTTTAGCAGCCTTTAGCAATACTTCAGAAGAAAGTCGACCGCTAAAAACGAGAACCTTATCGCGAAGCGACAGCTGCCCCTTCAAACAGTGACCGTAAATTTTATCAAGAGCGTTGTGACGACCGATGTCGGTTCTTGTTAGCAGCAGTTTGTCGGCTTGCGCCAGCGCTGCATTATGAACGCCACCTGTTTGTTTGAATACGTCGCTTTCATTTTGCATGAGCTCCATCAATCGAGTGCACTGCTCGACGGTAAGCGTCATTTTCGTCATTGACGTTTTTGCTTGCTTCGCATCGTTTAGGAAATAAAACGATTGGCGGCTTTTGCCACAGCATGAGCCGATATAGCGCTTCGAGTAAAACTGCTGATCGAGCGCGTAGCTTTTCGTCAGGCTAACATAGGCAAAGCCACGCTCCTGATCGATTTCGATCGACTTCACATCTTTATGAAAGAATCGTATCATACCTTCTGATCCAAGAAAACCGATGACCATTTCTTCAAGGTTTTGCGGAGAGCAGACAATTGTTGCAAATTCTTCTTCGTTCACATAGATTGTGAGCGGATACTCTCGAACAACCTCATCCTCAATGGATTCGCGCACGCCGTTTTTGCACTTCTCTACCGAACGTCGTATTACAAATGGCTGTTCCATTCGCCTCACCACTTTCCGCGTAAGATTATGTTAATAGTACGCACACATTTTAGATATTTTCAACTTTTTTTTGTTTTCAGATGCGAGCCCACACTTCATTGGCCGCACGAAAAAAACGAAGCTTTATATTTTTTTTATTTGTCCTTGTTTTTGTATGCGGTTTCATGCTAAAATCTTAATGAGTATTTTGGAGCGAATGCAGTACGGAACAGCGACCCTGTCATCGACTGCCTTAATCCGAAAAAAAACAATAATCCATCACATACGATTGGTGTATAAGTAGCGAACCTGCTTATAACTAACCGTTGCATCCATATCCTGTTTCTCGTTTGAGAATACGGATTGACTGTGCAACGGTTTTTTTTATGAGATTTTTAATTTAAGGAGACGATAGGATGGAAAAATTGAAAAATCGATGGCTTATTGCTATGGCTGCAGTCGGCATCCATATTTCTATTGGTTCGGTGTATGCCTGGAGCGTTTTTACAAATCCTCTCCAGGAGCAATTTGGCTGGGAGCTGAGCGCCGTGTCAATGACCTTCAGTATTGCAATTTTATTTTTAGGTATTTCAGCAGCGTTTATGGGTCATTTCGTTGAAAAGCACGGCCCTAAAAAGTCTGGGCTCGTTTCAGCCGTTTTCTTTGGAGTTGGAACCGTCGGGGCAGGGTTATCTGTACAAATCGAATCACTGTATTTGCTTTATTTCACCTATGGCGCCCTTGGAGGAATCGGACTCGGAATCGGCTACATCACACCCGTTTCGACTTTAGTGAAATGGTTCCCAGACAGACGCGGTCTTGCCACAGGATTAGCCATTATGGGCTTTGGCTTCGCCGCTTTGATCGCCAGCCCGATTATGAACTTTCTCATTACGAACACCGGTATCGCGGCAACATTTTATATTTTAGGAGCGGTATACTTCCTGATTATGCTTTCCTCTGCCTTTTACCTTTCCCCTCCACCGGCGGGCTGGATGCCAGATGGCTATAAGGAAAAAAATTGAAACCGGGAAAAAAAACGCCTGTCGCCGATTTATCACAGCTTACTGCCAATGAAGCGGTGAAAACGAAACGCTTTTGGTACTTGTGGCTCATGCTCTTTATTAACGTGACTTGCGGAATTGCAATACTTTCGGTAGCGTCGCCGATGGCTCAAGAAATTGCCGGTTTATCAGTTACCGCAGCCGCAACAATGGTCGGATTAATGGGCTTATTTAATGGTGCCGGTCGGATCGGCTGGGCTTCGATCTCTGACTTGATTGGGCGGCCAAACGTGTACACGGCATTTTTCATTATTCAAATTGCAGCGTTTATTTTGCTTCCGACTTTAACGCACGCGCTTCTGTTCCAAGTAGCTCTGTTTTTGATCATGACTTGTTACGGCGGTGGCTTTGCTCCATTCCGGCATATATTGGCGATATTTTCGGTACGAAGCAACTAGGTGCGATTCATGGCTATATTTTAACCGCTTGGGCACTCGCTGGAGTAGCTGGACCATTAATTGCTGCCTACATTCGCGAGGCGACGAACAGCTATGCCGGTACGCTTTATATTTTTGCCGGAATGTTTATCGTTGCTCTCACCGTTTCCTTGCTCATTCGCCTCGACTTGCGCCAACTGAGGGCTAAGCAAGCAGTGAAAAAAGAGCTCGTCGGTTGACAATGCACGGATTGCCGACTACGATAGTTTTTAACAGATAAAGTAAAGGGTTGACTATCGATGAACAAATACGAAGCAGAATTCAGCAATCTCGTTCGTTCCTTTCGGAAAAAGCATATGGGTAAAGGACCGAGCAGAATAAATACGACCTTTTGTAAAAATTGGGCATTTGCGAAATGGAAGGAAACCTTTCCCCAGTAGAAAAATTTATTGCTAAAGCTACTGACGGGAAACAAATGCTTCGTACCGCTCGCACAGAAATGGTCAAGGAAATGTATCGGAAAAATCGTCCAGTGGAAATGGAAAACTTTTTGCAAAGTGAGCTCATCGATTTATTTGTCGACATCGATATTGAGAGAGATATCGGCATGTCGATTTTCGTCTTCGATACGAATCTCGAAGAAAAGTTTTCAAAATCATAGATTCAAAGAGCGTCACACGCGAATAAAAGCGGCAGTCTTGGAATAGATTTCTCGCATGAATAGCGGCGCGATACGATACGTAAGCTATTTTTTGGCGATGAAGCTTCGGAGGGGTCGTTCCTTCCTTCTCCCTGTTCACTACAGCTGACTTGTTTAGTTGTACTTTAAGGTGAATTTACTGGAACTCGTCGCGGCATGACTTTCGTTGTAACAGCTATTTGAGAAGCATATTCATACTGTAATAAAGAATAAAGTCTCGCATCGACAGCGAACCTGTCCACTGCAGATTTAATCATGTTCTGAACATATGACCTCAGTTGGCACTTGACAGAGACCCTGTTAAAGACGAACCGCTGTCATTTTGCTTTCATCTACTACTAGTTGAGCAAAAGGCAGCGGTTTTTAATTTGACAACAACAGGACTATTCAAAAGAAAGGAAGATTTTCTATGGGAAAGACAAAGCATCAAGGACCGATGAAGCTTAATAAAAAAATGGGACCCCTCCCTCTGGGTCGGCAAAACGCCTCTCGGCTTAGGTAAAGTCAAGCCGAAGCATATTCGCGATACGCTGAAGGTAGTGTATGAAAATCGCGATAACCTTGGCTATGCCGGAAGAATTTTGACTCAGGGAGTGTGCGATGGCTGCGCGCTAGGCGTTTCCGGCCTGCAGGATCAAACCTTGACCGGTCCTCACCTTTGTACGACGCGCCTCAATGTTCTTCGCCTCAATACGATGCCAGCCCTCAATCCGGAAGTGCTCGAGGATATCGAGAAGCTGCAGAAGCTGGACAGTACAGCGCTGCGCAAGCTCGGTCGAATTCCGTACCCGCTCTCGCGCAAGCCTGGCGAGAACAAATTTTCGCGAATAGCTGGGATGAGGCGCTAAACCGAATTGCTACAAAAATTAAAGCGATTGACCGCAAACAGCTTGCCTTTTATTTAACCGCCCGCGGCATTACGAATGAAGTGTATTACACAGCAGCAAAGGTCGCAAGGTTTCTAGGAACGAATAATATTGACAATGCATCGCGAATTTGTCATTCGCCTAGTAAAACCGCCTTGAAGCGATCGCTTGGAATCGGTGCATCAAGCTGTAACTATCAGGATTGGATCGGCAGTGATGTTTTAGTTTTCTGGGGTTCAGTCGCGGCAAACAACCAGCCTGTATCGACTAAATACATGTATGCAGCAAAAAAAAGCAGGCACAAAAATTATTATGATCAACGTATCGGGAGCCATCAATGGAAAATTATTGGATCCCATCGATTGCCGAAAGCGCTCTTTTCGGGACAAAAATAGTTGATGACGTTTACCAAGTGAATATTGGCGGCGATATTGGCTTTATGAACGGTATCATGAAGCACTGGTTTGAAATGGAGCACCAATCGCCCGGCTCGGCGATTGATCATGAATTTATAAATGCGCATACGAACGGTATAAAAGAATTAAAGCAGCACGTCCAATCGTTGGACTGGGCCATGCTTGAGAAATCGTCCGGACTAAGCAAGGAAAGGATGCTGGAATTTGCCGAGCTGCTCGCACAGTCAAAATCTGGTGTCTTTATTTGGAGCATGGGCCTTACCCAGCATCGTTTTGCTACGGATAACATTTCCCAAGTAGCCAACCTTGCCATGCTACGAGGCTTCATCGGACGAAAGCATTGTGGTGTCATGCCGATTCGTGGCCACAGCAGTGTCCAAGGCTCTGGGGAAATGGGTGCCGATCCTTTCGTGCTGCCCGGCGGCGATTTCGAACCAGAAACCGAGCCGCATCGAGAAGCTGTGGGGCTTTAAGCTGCCAAATTGGCAAGGTGACACTGTCGGGACATCACTCGAAAATGTGCTTTTGCCTGATGAGCATGAACGGAAAGTACGCCTCTTCTATACGAGTGGTGGAAACTTTCTTGAAACGATGCCAGATCCAAACTTTATCGAAAAAGTCCTCTCCAATGTTGAGCTTCGCGTTCATCAGGATATTATTTTAAACACTTCAACGCTTGTTGAAGCGAAGGAGGAGGTCATTGTTCTTCCGGCGATGACGCGTTATGAGCAGGTCGGTGGAGGGACTTCGACGAGCACGGAACGGATGGTTTACTTCAGTCCTGAGATCAAAGGGCCACGCATTGAGGAAGCACGCTCTGAATGGGAAATTTATGTTGACCTCGCTTCTCGTGTTGAGCCGGAGCGAAAGCATTTAATCAGCTTCAATGAAGCGTCGCAAATCCGCGCAGAAATCGCGTTAGCGAACCCGAATTATGACGGTATTCAGCATGTAAGCAAGCGCGGTGACGTGTTCCAGTGGGGCGGAGCGTGGCTTTGTGAGGACGGAATATGTCCGACAGATGACGGCCGGGGGCAGCTGCTACCGATCGAGCTGCCTGAGCTGCGCCGGACAGAAGGTCAGTTTTTCGTCACGTCCAGGCGGGGAAAGCAATTCAATTCGATGATTTATAGTCAGACCGATCCGTTCACGGGCGACGATCGCTATGATGTCAGCATTAGTAAAGAAGATGCAGCAAAGCTTGATATCCGCGAAGGCGAGGCGATCGTCGTGTATAATCAATTCGGCACCTTTCAAGGCCACGCCCGCTTTTCACAAACGAAGCCAGGAAATATTGCTGTTTATTGGCCGGAAGGAAACATGCTTTTCCCTAAAGGCGTTTACGAAAAGTATGCGAAAATTCCTGAATACAACACGACGGTCATTGTTGAAAAATCGGAGCTATTCCATGCACATAAAGATAAACGTTACGTGGAAAAAAGAATCGAAGAGCTGGAAATTTCGATGTAAACCGACATGAACAGGGAAGGCTGTAGCTGCACCCTTCCCTGTCTTTACGCCTCAGCGGTGTGAGGCGTCGTAAAATCGAGAAAATTCAATATCGCTTCACATGTGAAGCCATTCCTCCGATTCCGGATCGTCTCGCCACGCTTTCAGTTTTTTTCCGCTCTAGTGCGGTAATATGTCCATTTTGCTCGGCAATCGTAATTAAGGTTGAGTAATTCGTCAGCACTTGAAACGGAATGCCGGCAGCGGCAAAATTTGTTGTCGCCGCACTCAATTCGTATGTAAAAATGGCAACGACCCCAAGCACCTCGCCACCGGCTTCCTGTATTGCCGTGGCAGCAGCAATGACACTTCCGCCAGTAGAAATTAAGTCCTCAACGAGCACAACCTTCTGCCCAGGGCGAATGATGCCCTCGATTCGATTCTGCTTGCCGTGTCCTTTTGCTTTGTCACGAATATAAGCCATCGGCAGCTGAAGGTGGCTGCTCACCCAGGCGGCATGCGGTATTCCTGCTGTAGCCGTACCGGCGATGACTCTACTTCACCGAATTGCTCATTAATTAGCGACGCAAGGCCACTAGCAATATCGCTGCGTACAGCCGGATATGCCATCGTAATTCGGTTATCGCAATAAATTGGCGATTTCAAGCCAGAGCTCCAAATGAACGGCTCACTTGGCCGTAAAGTGACGGCGCTGATGTCCAGCAAATGTGTTGCAATTAATGACCTCAACTTATAATCCCTCCCATTGTTCCTTCATCGCTCGATACGTTGCTAACGGATCAGGTGATGCCGTAATGCTTCTTCCGACAACGATCCCCCAGCTTCCCAACTGCCGCGCAGCTTCAGGAGTCACGACTCGCTTTTGATCGCTGTTTGACTCGCCCCGCTGTCTAATACCCGGAGTTACAGTTAGAAAATGCTCGCCGCAGCTTTCTTGAATGCGCGGGACTTCCTTTGCTGAGCAAACGACGCCGTCTAGCCCGCATGCCTTTGCTTGCATGCTATAGGAAGCAACGACCTCGGCAACGGTATCGTTAATAAGCAGCTCGTCTGTTAACATTCGTTGGTCAGTGCTCGTCAGCTGAGTCACAGCAATTAAATAAGGACGATTGCCTTTTGCTCCAGCTTCAAGTCCTTCACGAGCAGCCTCCATCATCCTCCGGCCGCCCGCTGCATGGACATTAACGATGTCAACCTCCATCCCAGCGAGGACGCGCATCGCACGCTTTACAGTATTCGGAATATCATGAAGCTTTAAATCGAGAAAAATCCGATGCCCACCCTCCTTCAGCTCCTCAATAACTTGCGGTCCTTCCTGATAAAAAAGCTCCATCCCGATCTTTACATCGAGCTTGCTCCCAGAAAATTGCTGAAGAAACGCGTGCCTTTTTTCCTTTTCAAAATCCAACGCGATAAACAACGGTCGTTTCATGCCGATTTCCAGCTCCCTCCAACTAAATCCTGAATGTTGTCTACGCCCATGTCGTCAAGAGTGTGAGTGAGCTCTTCGATCAATGTCGGACAAATATACGGGTCCGAAAAATTGGCTGTGCCTACCGCTACAGCGCTGGCACCGGCGAGCAAAAATTCGATAACATCATCGACGGATTGTATACCGCCCATACCGATGATCGGTATTTCGACAACCTGACTAACCTGATGAATCATACGAATCGCAACCGGTTTAATCGCAGGACCTGACAGGCCGCCTGCTTGATTAGCTAATATCGGCTTTCTCGTTTTAACATCGATTCGCATTCCAAGCAATGTATTAATTAATGACAACCCATCAGCCCAGCCGACTGAACAGCCTGCGCCATCGCAGTAATGTCCGCGACATTCGGAGAAAGCTTGACGTAAACTGGTACGTCTGACACCCGTTTTACTTCACGCGTTAAATCGGCTGCAACATCAGGAATCGTCCCGAATGCGATCCCGCCTTTCTTTACGTTTGGACAGGAAATATTTAGCTCAAGCGCACAAACATTTGGACTGCTCGAAATTTTATCAGCAACTTCAATATAATCCTCAATTTCCGAACCGGCTATATTTGCGAGAATCGGTACATCGTATGGCAAAAGGCGAGGCAGTTCTTCTGTCATCACCTTGTCCAAGCCTGGGTTCTGTAACCCAATCGCATTCAGCATCCCGGCCTTTGTCTCTGCCACTCGTGGAGTTGGGTTGCCATAACGGGGCTCGACCGTCGTAGCCTTTATCGCAATCGCACCGAGCACGCTCAGGTTATAAAACTCGGCAAATTCTTTCCCGAAGCCGAAGCAGCCGGATGCCGGCATGATCGGGTTTTTCATTTTTAAACCGGGTAAGTCAACAGCTAGGCGACTCACAAAACCACCTCCCCAATCGGAAATACCGGGCCATCGGTACAAACCTTTCGATAGCTTGCACCTTCCGGATCCTGCTCAAGATGACATACACAAGCGAAGCAAGCGCCAATACCGCAGCCCATCCGTTCCTCCAAGGAAAGGTAGGCACGTTTATGACGAAAGCGATCCGTCAAGGCATGCAGCATCGCATTCGGTCCGCATGCATACAGCGTATCAAACGCCAAGGCTTCTGCTGTAATAACGTCTGTGACAAAGCCTTTCATTCCATGACTGCCGTCAACAGTCGCGACATACGTTCGTCCTAGCTTGCGAAAATGCTCTTCATAAAATACATCCTTTTTGGATTGAAAGCCAAGTACATGAATCACTTGAACTCCAGCTGCCTTAAGGCGTTTGGACAAATAATAGAGAGGTGGTACGCCGATCCCACCACCAACTAACAACGCCGTTTCTCTTTCGCTTGTTTCCTCAAGCGGAAAACCATTTCCTAACGGTCCAAGGACATCAAGGGATTCCCCGACCTTTTTCGCAGCTAATCGCGCCGTCCCCTCTCCTTCCACTCGGTAAAGCATCGTCAGCTCGTTATTCTCTAAATTAACGTCGCAAATACTAATTGGACGTCTCAACAGAAGCTCGTTATGTTCGTCGACTTTAATATGAATAAACTGACCAGGGGCCGTCATTGTACGGACGAGCTCCCCTGAACAAGTCAATTCGTAAATGCGGTCGGCGATTAGCTTCTGTTCAATAATCGTTAACATTCCTTTGCGCTGCAAACCTCTCACCTCCTCGTTAAGACTGCATACTCGGCATCGACTCTGATGAAAATGTGATCGACTCTAGTACGGACAATAACGCGTCTGCTGTATCGATCGATGTTAAGCAAACGACGCCATTTTCAACAGATTCCCTCCGAATCCGAAAGCCGTCCCGCGCCGGCTGCTTCCCTCTTGTTAATGTATTAATGACAAATTGCGCTTCGCCCTGTCGAATAACGTCGAGTAAATGCGGCTGACTATCTCCGATTTTGTTCACTGTTGTAACCGGAATCCCGAGTGCTGTAATTCTTGCTGCCGTCCCGGCTGTCGCTAAAATGTCATAGCCGATACGGTGGAATCGCTGCACGAGCTCTAGCGCTTCCTCCTTATCCTTATCAGCAATCGTAAACAGAACCGCTCCGTGCTTCGGGATATTCATCCCTGATGCAATCAGCCCTTTATACAAAGCCTTTTCCAACGTATGATCACGGCCCATCACTTCGCCCGTTGATTTCATTTCAGGTCCTAGCGTAATATCGACACGGCGTAGCTTGGCGAATGAGAAAACAGGCACCTTGACCGATACTTGCTTTGTTTCAGGATGATAGCCAGTGCGATAGCCTAGCTCTGGCAATGTGGCACCAAGCATTACCTTTGTCGCCAGATTAGCCATAGGCACACCCGTAATTTTGCTTAAAAAAAGGGACCGTGCGACTGGAGCGCGGGTTCACTTCAAGGACGTAAACCTCATCCTGATGCCAGACAAACTGGATGTTTAACAAGCCGACGATGCTTAACCCTCGTGCAATCGCGATCGTTCGCTCAATCAGCTTTTGCTTCAAATGCTCGGGTACGTTTTGTGGAGGATATACAGCAATCGAATCACCCGAATGGACACCGGCACGTTCAATATGCTCCATAATCCCAGGTATATACACATGCTCCCCGTCAGAAATAGCGTCGACTTCGAGCTCTTTTCCGATTAAATAGCGATCGATTAACACTGGGTGCTTCGGGTTGATTTTGACGGCGTTTTCCATATAATTTAGCAGCTCGGCTTCCTGATAAACGATTTCCATTGCCCGCCCGCCGAGAACGTAAGACGGTCTCACAAGAACAGGGTAGCCGATGCTAGTCGCAATCTTAACCGCCTGTTCAACCGAAGTTGCCGTTTTCCCAAGCGGTTGAGGAATATTGAGTTCTAATAATGCTTGCTCGAATTTATTCCGATCCTCAGCGCGATCCATATTTTCGAGTGTTGTTCCGATGATCGTTACTCCTAACGCTTCCAAGTCAGCGGCGAGGTTAATCGCTGTCTGACCGCCGAATTGAACGATGACTCCTTCAGGCTGCTCGTGGAGGACGACATGCATCACATCCTCGACCGTTAATGGTTCGAAATATAGCTTGTCTGAGATGCTGAAATCGGTTGAGACTGTTTCCGGATTGTTATTCATAATAATCGCCTCATAGCCGGCCTCTTTTATCGCCCAAACCGTATGCACGGTCGCGTAATCAAATTCTATTCCTTGACCAATTCGAATCGGACCTGAGCCGAGCACTAAAATACTTTTCTTATTTGAGCACTTCGATTCCATTTCCTCTTCATAAGTGCCGTAAAAGTAAGGAGTAGCCGACTCAAATTCAGCTGCGCACGTATCAACCATTTTATACACCGGAACAATTGTATGTTCGAGCCGCAATTGATAAACGTCACGCTCCTCAGCGTTCCATTCCTTAGCGATTGCAGCATCGGAGAAGCCGTATTGCTTTGCTTCACGGAGCAGCTCCAAATCGTACCTCGAGGCTGACAGCTTGTTTTCTAATGCGATCACCTGCCGAAGGTGTCGTAAAAAGAAGCGATCGATATTCGTTAATGCGTGGATTTCATCAATGTTCACAGAACGTCGCAACAGCTCAGCGAGAGCAAATAGGCGTTGGTCGTCAGGCTTCTCAATTTTTGCCTTTAGCTGCTCAGTTGTAAGTGAGTGAACATCTTCATCATACAAATGGTTATAGCCCGCTTCAAGCGAACGAACGGCTTTAAGCAATGATTCCTCTAGATTGCGGCCAATTGCCATAACTTCTCCAGTTGCTTTCATTTGCGTTCCGAGTGAGCGGTTCGCAGCGTTGAATTTGTCGAACGGCCAGCGCGGAATTTTCGCTACGACGTAATCGAGAGCAGGTTCAAAGCTGGCATAGGTTGTTCCGGTCACAGGGTTTTTGAGCTGATCGAGACTATAGCCGACGGCGATTTTCGCCGCGATTTTGGCGATCGGGTAGCCTGTCGCCTTTGAAGCGAGCGCGGATGAGCGACTCACTCTCGGGTTCACCTCGATAATGTAATATTGGTTGCTCGTCGGATCGAGCGCAAACTGGACGTTGCAACCACCTTCAATACCTAGGGCACGAATGATTTTCAATGAAGAATTGCGCAGCATTTGATAGTCGCGATCTGTCAGTGTTTGACTTGGCGCGAATACGATGGAATCCCCAGTATGGACCCCGACTGGATCGAAATTTTCCATATTACAGACGACGATCGCCTGATCGGAGCGATCTCTCATCACTTCGTATTCGATTTCTTTAAAGCCGGCAATGCTTTTTTTCGACGAGGCATTGCGTAACTGGACTGTATTTTAGCCCGCTTGAGACGATGTCAACGAGCTCCTCCTCATTATGAACGATACCGCCCCCGGTACCACCGAGAGTATAGGCAGGGCGAACGATAACCGGATAACCGATTTGGTTAACAAAATCGTAAGCCTCCTCAAGCGTATGGACAATGACACTCTCAGGAACGGGCTCATGTAATTCGTGCATAAGTGCCCGAAACATTTCCCGATCCTCGGCTCGTTTGATCGCTTGGAGGTCGGTGCCAAACAGCTCGATGTCATAGGCGGCCAAGATTCCGGCTTCCTCAAGCTCCATTGCCATATTCAATCCCGTTTGGCCTCCGAGTGTCGCCAGAAGACCGTCCGGGCGTTCCTGTCGGATAATTCTGCTGACACTTTCGAGCGTTAATGGCTCAATATAGACGCGATCGGCCATCGTCAATCCGTCATAATCGTTGCCGGATTCGAGTTTATGAGAACGACTTCATAGTCTTCCTCTTTTAACGCTTGGCAAGCCTGAGTACCTGCATAATCGAATTCCGCCGCCTGACCAATTACGATTGGACCTGAGCCGATAACCATAATTTTTTTGATATCGTTCCGCTTCCCCATTAGTTTCTCTCCTCTCCAACTATACGCGCTGCTTCTTTTTTACAAACGTATCCATCATCGTCATAAACTCCTGTAACAAATCATTCGCATCGTGAGGTCCAGGAGATGCCTCCGGATGATATTGAACACTGAAGGCAGGCATATCCATATGCTTAAGACCTTCTACCGTATCATCGTTGACGGCGACATGCGTTATTTCAAGACGCGTATTCGCCAAGGAATGAGCATCGACAGTATAGCCATGATTTTGCGAAGTAATATCTATTTTACCTGTGGCGAGCTCTCGAACCGGGTGATTGGAGCCGCGATGGCCGAAGCGAAGCTTGCTTGTTGACGCGTCACAAGCAAGCGCAAAAAGCTGATGCCCTAAGCAAATACCAAACAGTGGTACTTGCCCGAGCAGCTGCCTAATCGTTTCAATCGCTTCTGGAACGTGCTGTGGATTACCTGGGCCATTACTCAATAAAACACCATCTGGATCAAGGCGGAGAATTTCTTCAGCCGTCGCTCGATACGGGACGACAATAACGTCACAGAAGCGGTCAATCAGTTCTTGCAAAATGCCATGCTTGATGCCGAAATCAACGAGGACGACTCGCTTCCCTTTCCCGGGTATATGATAGTTGTTTTTCGTTGAAACGAGCGACACTTGATTCGTTATCCATTCGCTCATTTTCAACTGCCGGACCGTTTGCTCGACATCGACTTCAATCCCGCATAGCTTCCCTCGCAGTGTTCCATGCTCGCGTATTAGCCTCGTTAGCTTTCGCGTATCGATCTTTGCCAGCCCAGGAATTCCTTTAGCCCGCAGTAAGCAGTCAAGCGAATCCCCTGCACGCCAATGGCTTGGCTCCATTTCAATTTCTTTTACAATCATGCCGTGAATCGCTGGAGTAATCGATTCAAAGTCGCTGCGATTAATTCCATAGTTGCCGATTAACGGATAGGTTAAAGTAACGATTTGACCGCAATAAGACGGATCGGAGAGCAGCTCCTGATAGCCGGTCATACCTGTATTAAAAACAACCTCTCCGTCCATTTCCGTTTCTGCTCCAAATCCTATTCCGGCAAAAACAGCACCATTTTCTAAGATCAGCTGTCGTTTCACTGTGTCACAGCTCCTTTTTCCCACACTTTTTTTTCCTCCGACAAAGGTTAATACCGGCCATCCTTGGCAGCTCCAGCCTTGAAACGGCGTATTTTTCCCTTTGGAGACAAACCGCTCACGCTCGATTGGTTGGGATGAGTCTAGGTCGATGACCGTTACATCAGCAGCAGCTCCTTCAGCTAACGTACCGCACGTCAGTCCGAACGTTTTTGCTGGAGCAATCGTCAGCCAATCGACGAGCTGCTTTAAAGTAATGACTTTCGTTTTGACGAGATGCGTATACAAAAGCGGAAATGCCGTCTCCAGCCCAACGATGCCAAAAGGAGCGCGTTCAAGCGTCATCGCTTTTTCTGCTTCAGTATGCGGAGCATGATCCGTCGCGATAAAATCGATCGTTCCATCGAGCAGCCCTTCGATTAACGCCTCTTGATCCGCTTTGCCCCGTAATGGCGGGTTCATTTTATAATTTGTGTCCAAGCTTGGAATATCCTCTTCATTCAGCAAGAGGTGGTGGGGGGTCACCTCAGCCGTAACGCGAATGCCCGCTCGCTTCGCGTCTCTAACAACACGAACCGATTCCTTAGTACTAATATGACAGACATGATAATGAGCATTAGCCGCTTCGGCAAGCAGCACGTCACGGGCAATATGTACCGATTCACAGACTGAAGGAATGCCGGCAATATTGTGCTTGCGTGAGAACTTGCCTTCATGCACAGCACCGGCCTGAATAAGCGTGTTTTCTTCACAGTGGGCGACTATTGCCATATCATGCCTTGCTGCCTCCTTCATTGCGGCAAGCATTTTACTCGCATCCTGTACTCCAACGCCATCGTCGGTAAAAGCAAACGCTCCGGCTCCCTTCAATGCATGAAAATCCGTCAGCTCCTTGCCGAGCTGTCTCGTCGTTATCGCGGCATAAGGTAGAATGCGGACACAAGCGGTCTCATCAATTTTTTTGCTGCAGCCACTCCAACTGCTCGCTTGTATCTGGCACAGGCTTCGTGTTCGGCATCGCCGCGATTGTTGTAAAGCCTCCTTTTGCCGCAGCACGACTTCCTGTTGCAATCGTCTCTTTGCGTTCGCCTCCGGGCTCGCGTAAATGGACATGGAGATCGACTAAACCAGGCAGCACAAGCTTTTGCTCCAGTTGAACGATATCGTCTTCCTGTTCTGGCTTCTCGTACGTGAGCTTTCCGTTGACGATATAAACGTCGCCTGTTTTCAGCTCTCCATTTTCATTGAAAAAGCTTCCGCCTTGCAGTGCTATGTTTTTCATTTCAACCATCCTCTCCTTCGCTTTCTTTTATTCAGCAGCTTTCCGCTAAAGCACGTTTTAACACAGCCATTCGAATAAATACTCCGTTCGTCATTTGTTTGAAAATGCGAGACCGCCGGCATTCGACCAGCTCACTAGCTACTTCAACACCACGGTTGACCGGAGCCGGATGCATAATGATGCTGCTAGGCTTCATTCGTCGTTCTCGCTCGAGCGTCAAGCCAAATTCTCGATGGTAGTTCTCAGAGCGCCACCCTTGTGCTTCGTCATGGCGTTCATGTTGAATTCTTAGCAGCATCATTACATCCACCTCTTTCACCGCTTCGTCCATCGTCACGTAAGGGTAAATCTGGTCATATCCATTCATCCACACGCGCGGCCCGGTTACGACTACATTCGCACCGAGGCGCGACAATGCTTCCGCATTCGATCGAGCGACCCTGCTATGGCGTAAATCGCCGGCGATCGCAATCGTAAGACCTTCAAAGCGATTAAATTCCTGCTTAATCGTCAGGAGATCGAGCAACGATTGCGTCGGGTGATGGCCGCAGCCGTCCCCGGCATTGATGATTGGAATCGTTAATCCAGCGGATAGCTGTTCGTAATACTCTTTATCAGGATGACGCATAACGAGTGCATTTGCGCCGACGGCTTCAAGGGTTTTGACCGTATCATACAATGATTCGCCTTTTCGACAGCTTGACGTTTCGCCCTCAAATTGCAAAATTTGCAGCCCGAGCTTTTTCTCAGCCACTTCAAAGCTAAAGCGCGTTCTCGTGCTCGGCTCAAAGAAAAGGTTGGCGATAAAATAATCGGTCATGGGGCTCCATTTTTTTTCCCATTACCAAACTGTTCAGCTTCTTCGATCAGCTCTTGTACTTCGGGCAAGGAAAGGTGAGCAAGTGTGTGCAGTTCCTTTTTTTTCCTTCGTCGGCAAGTTTACTTCGAGCATGTTAAACTCCTCCTTTTTTTTCGCTATCCGTGGAATTTTGGATGAAAAAAAGCGCCCTGAGAACGACTCAGGCGCAGGGAAGAAACGAAGATCGACAACGACTGACTTCATGACTTCTAGTGCCCCTTGGAAGTCTCTCGTCCTTCATTAAAGGGAACAAACGTTATTTTATTCATTCGCAAACATCGATTTTTTTCCCGAAGCTGTGCTCTTTGCCAGGCAACACTAAGTGCAGGATAATACCAATAATGGTAGCCAGCCCCATTCCAGCAATTTGAACCGTTTCGGATATTTGGATAAAGGCGCCGCCAATTCCGATGACTAGAATAACCGAAGCGATTAGCAAGTTTCGCTTTTCGCCAATTTGTACTTCATTATCAATGAGCATCCGCATTCCTGATGAAGCGATGATTCCAAATAGCAAAATCGAAACACCGCCCATCACGGCCGTTGGAATCGTCGAAATTAAAGCGGCAAACTTTCCAACAAAGGAAAGCAATATCGCCAGCATAGCGGCACCGCCGATGACAAATACGCTAAATACGCGCGTTATCGCGAGCACACCAATATTTTCACCGTAGGTTGTGTTAGGTGGTCCGCCAAGAAAGGAAGCGATCATCGTTGCTACTCCATCGCCAAGGATGGAGCGATGCAAGCCTGGCTTTTCGATAAAGTTTCTGCCGACTACTTTACTTAGCACCATTTGGTGTCCGATGTGCTCTGAAAGAGTAACGACGGCGATCGGCACCATGATGGCAATTATTTCGAGCGAGAACGGCGGTGTATAAGTTACAAACGGCACAAGTACGTCCGGTGCCTGAATCCATTTCGCATCTAGTACCGGCTGGAAATCGACAAGCCCACGCACTGCCGCAAAGCTGTAACCACCGACAATTCCAAACATAATCGGCACGAGACCGAAAAATCCTTTAAAGAACATCGCCACAATAATGGTAATCGCTAATGTGACCAAGGCGACAGAAAAGTGAGCGGAGCTATAAATCTTTTCCTCAATACCTGGAAGGTACATCGCATTATCAATCGCCGTTCCTGCAAGTCCGAGTCCAATAACCATAATAACCGGACCAACGACAATTGGCGGTAAAATATTTATGAGCCATTTCACACCGCTCGTCTTAATCAGAAGTGCGACAAGACCATACACAACACCGGCAAAGAAGCTTCCGACCATCGCGCCCTCCGGTCCTTCCATGCTCATCGCTCCGATAATCGGCGCGATGAAAGCAAAGGATGAGCCGAGGTAAGCAGGAATTTGCCCCTTTGTAATTAGTAGATAAGCGAGCGTACCTAAGCCGCTCGATAAAAGGGCAACAGCTGGACTTAGCTCGACAATAAACGGGACGAGTACGGTCGCTCCGAACATTGCGCATATGTGCTGAAGGCTAAGCATGAGCCATTTATCCAAACGTGGTATTTCCCTAACTCCAATATCTTGTTGTTGACTAGCCATTATTTTTCTCTCCTCCGGCTGTTTCTTTTTCTAGATGCTCACAACCTTTTTTTCCTAATAGCGAGGGTCATTCTAAACCAGAGCCATATTTTCTGGAGAAGAGACACGCTTGTCAGCCTCACTGGACTGAATTAAAAGGTGTAATTCGATCAAATAAATTCTTTCGTTCATTCGGCCTGACGCTGTTCAATCGTAACTTCATCAACCTCGTCCACCTCAGATAGCTTCGCCACGATTTGTTCCTTTTTTGATGTCGGCACATTTTTACCGACGAAATCAGGGCGAATCGGCAGTTCACGATGACCACGGTCAATGAGAACCGCGAGCTGAATCTGCTCCGGTCGTCCGAGGTCAATTAAAGCCTCCAAAGCTGCTCTGACAGTTCGTCCTGTATAAAGAACATCATCAATTAGAACGACTTTTCGCTTTTCGATCGGGGTCGAAATATTCGTTCCTTGCAAAACAGGCTCATTCCCACTCGTCTTTACCGTCAGATCATCACGATAAAGCGTAATATCAACCTCGCCGACCGGAAGCGTAATGCCTTCGATTTGCTCAATTCTCTCAGCAAGGCGCTGCGCCAAGTAAATTCCTCTCGTTTTGATCCCGACTAATACGAGATCGTTGACTCCTTTGTTCCGCTCGATGATTTCGTGGGCAATTCTCGTTGTGGCTCGTCGAATCGCCTGCTCATCCATAAGTATTCGCGACATGTTATCACCTCCGCGTTAAATCGATACTCACACCTTTTTTTTCCGCACAAAAAAAACCCCTCGCCTAATCGGGCAAGAGGGTTGCGTGCAAACCTATCCACGGTCTTAACCGCCAAAAGGCAGAACACGACCGTTCGCTTTCCTTCTTAGCCTCACAGGACTATAGTTAAAGGACTGATTCATTTTTATTAGTATGACAAAATTCGCAAACTGTGTCAACCATTATTTCGTAATTGCTTCAAGACTTGCTTAAAATCGTTCGGCAAATCTGCCTCAAAGCATAATTCCTCTTCTGTACGTGGATGCCTGAAGCCCAGTACTGCAGCATGAAGTGCCTGACCTGAGAGCTGCAGCGTTTTTTTCGGTCCGTATTTTGGATCACCGGCAATCGGATAGCCAATGTACTTCATATGGACGCGAATTTGGTGAGTCCGTCCTGTCTCCAGCTCGCATTGCACGTACGTGAAATCGGAAAAGGTTTCGAGTACCTTGAAATGAGTCACAGCCTCCCGACTGTTATTATCAGTTACGGTCATGCTTTGCCGATCGTTTCGATCTCGCCCGATCGGAGCATCAATCGTGCCTAGCTTATGGTTAATAACCCCGTGGGCAATAGCCAAGTAATGCCTTTTCGTCGTTTTAGCTTGCAATTGCTCCACGAGCGAACGATGCGCTTGATCGTGCTTAGCGACCATTAAAAGGCTGATGTATCCTTATCAATCCTGTGAACGATTCCAGGTCGCTTAACGCCATTAATGCCAGACAAATCGTTACAATGATACAACAAAGCATTGACTAGCGTACCGGAGTGATGACCGGGAGCGGGATGAACGACCATCCCGCTTGGCTTATTGACGACGATAACGTCTTCATCTTCATATACGATATCGAGCGGTATGTTCTCTGGTTCAATTTCGAGCGACTCAGGCTCCGATATCTCAACGGATATGACATCACCTATTTGTACTTTATAATTACTTTTAACAGCCTGCTCGTTTACCTTGACGGCACCTTCCTTAATTAAATACTGCGCCTGAGTTCTCGACAGCTGTTCGCTTCGTTCACTGACGACTTTATCGATGCGCTGCTGCCCTTCACCTGTATCCACTGTCCATTGAAATGATTCCATTAGCCTCTCCCTTTTTCGCCTTCCGTTCATCCGTGACTATTTTGATAAAAAGCAAGGCGACGCCAACGCATAATGCAGAATCGGCAACATTAAAAATCGGAAAATTGTATCCAAAAATAAACGTATCGACAAAATCGACCACTTCTCCACGAAATAGACGATCGATAAAATTGCCAATGGCTCCTCCTAGTATGAAACCAAGCGAAGTCCCGAGCAAGCGACTCTTGTTTTTTTCTTTTTGTATGTAATAAATAATTCCGACAATGACAATCGATGTAACAATATAGAAAAACCACATCTGGCCTTGTAAAATACCGAAAGCAGCTCCCTTGTTACGATGTGATGTGAAATATAGCAAATTTTCGATAAGCGGGATACTTTCCCGCAGCTCCATTCTTGTCACAACAAGCCATTTTGTTACTTGGTCAATAATGATAACGAGTAAAGCAATTAAATAGTATCTCAATGCGTAAGCCCCCGTTCTTTCCGCTTCTTGCCACCATAAGCATTGTAGCACAAAAAGAGGGGGTTTGTCCCCCTACTTTCCATCGATATAATCGTCGTAATGAACATTCCGTTGAATCTCGACGTTCTCGTCCCCGGTATAGCCTTCAATTCCCGTTGAAGCAAAACCTTCTATTTTTTCGACAAAGCCGATTTGCTCATCATCTTCATCAAGCGAAGCACCCTCATACACCATCGAGTTTTCGTTAAAGCGCGCGACTGCCTGATAGGAATCCTCCGCGTCAAATTCCGTTTCCGTATCGTCATCATCAAATGAATAGCGCCCAAATGAACCGAGCACCTCTTCTTCTACCGGGAGGTATTCCTCGAGATGTTCAGTGCTTGCGCTCACCGTCGTCCTTGCTGTCGGATTAGCTTCCAAGCGTTCCAACGGAATTCTTTCACCTGTTTGTTCGCAAATCCCGTACGATCCATCGTCCAGCCTTTGCAAGGCCGCAGTGACTTCTTGATATTCGTTTCTAGCTTGCCCCTCAAGAGCAAAGTCTTTTTCACGCTCGTACAATTCAGTCGCGCTGTCAGCAGGATGGTTGTCATATTGCGAAAGCTCCCCAGTCGAAGCCGACTCACTATGGTGATGCTCCTGCTGCTCATGTAGGTGCTGCTCAAGCTCGCCCTTTCTTTGCAGCAAAGCTTCTTTAAGCCTTTCATATTCTCGTAACACGGATATTCACCCCTTTTCTCGCATATTCGCCCTTTAAGCATGCTCAGTTATAATGTCACCAGATCGAATCGCCTTTAATCTGCAAAATAATCCCGTAAAAAAACAAACGGCACCAGACGAAATCCTTCATGAGCACCAATTAATTTCAAACTGGGCGTATCCTTCGCGATGCAGCTTCAGGGAAAACGTGACTCCCTTTAATCCTTGTTCTTTTCCGCAGGACGGAGACTCATAACAGCGTTCGTTACAGCTAGCGACTTTCTTGGGCTGAGATTCAAGCGAAAACGCGACGGGTGATTTTTACCGCTATTGGTGTAAAATTTTCCAAAAAAAAGAATGCCTTAGCTCCGTGAGCTTCCGGCATTCTTCTTCCGATTATGTGTAATATTTTCTGACGATCTCAGCGTTATACGGTGTTAAATCTGGATATTCTGGATCCTTACCGACATCCGGAGATACAACCCAAGAACGGGCGCACGTTTTTCCTTCCGCTTTTGTAACGAGCACAGCTAAGCTTCCAAAGGCTACTGCATCCTCTGGCGCTTCTTTTAGCGTTCCGCCAATCTCAACCTTGGAAACAATAAAGAGCTTCTCCAAGCTTGGAGTCGTTTGCAGCAAGCTCAGTACGTCCTCGTCTGCAAAAAGCGTTAAGGCCGCCGTCAGCGATTTGCCAATTTTCTTCTCGTTTCTTGCTTCCTCAAGCGCTTTAAGCACGTCATCCCGGATTTCCATCAAACGTGTCCACGTTTGCTCTAGCTCATCGGTTCCGGACAATGTTTTGCTCTCCGGCATATCTGTCAATTGAACGCTTTCCTCATTTACCCCAGGAATATGCTCCCATACCTCATCTGCCGTGTGAGGAAGTATTGGCGACAGCAGCTTCGTCAACGAGACGAGCATTTCGTGCATGACGGTTTGGAATGCCCGTCTCTCTGGGTGGTCGGCATGCTCAATATATAGCGTATCCTTAGAAATATCCATGTAAAACGAGCTCAGCTCGATTGTACAAAAATTGTGAATAAGGTTATAAACGGTCGAAAACTGATAGTCTTCGTAGGCGGCCTTCACCTTATCGATCAGCCGATGAAGCTTGACAATGAGAAAGGCATGAACCCCTTCGAGCTCCACTTCAGAAACACGGTGAACCGCTGGATCGAAATCGTGCAAGTTTCCGAGCAAAAAAACGGAACGTATTCCTGATTTTCCGATACACCTCTGATACTTGCTTTAAAATTTTATCGGAAACACGATGATCGGCCTGGTAATCGACGGAGGCAACCCACAACCGAAGAATGTCGGCACCGAGCTGCTTCATGACATCATTCGGAACGATGACATTGCCAATCGACTTACTCATTTTTTTCCCTTCACCGTCCATCGTAAAGCCATGGCTCAACACTCCTTTGTAAGGTGCCTCGCCGCTAATCGCCACCGCGGTTGACAGCGATGAGTTAAACCAGCCGCGATATTGATCCGACCCTTCAAGGTATAAGTCTGCCGGACGCTGCAGCTCCTGCCGCTCTGAAAGCACCGCTTGATGGGAGGAGCCGGAGTCAAACCAAACATCCATGATGTCAAGCTCTTTCGTAAACTCTCCGTTCGGACTATGTTCAGAAACGAAGCCATCTGGAAGCAGGTCTTTCGCCTCTCTCTCGAACCAAATGTTAGAGCCGTACTTTCTAAATAGCTCAGATACATGGGAAATCGTTTCTTCGGTAATAATCGGCTCTTGATCCTCACCGTAAAAGACCGGAATCGGTACACCCCAGACGCGTTGCCTTGAAATGCACCAGTCTCCGCGATCCTTGACCATATTATGAATCCGAGTCTCTCCCCATGCCGGCATCCACGTTGTTTCCTTAATCGCCTCAAGCAGCTCGCCGCGAATGCCGTCAATCGAAGCAAACCATTGCGCTGTTGCTCGGTAAATGACTGGCTTTTTCGTCCTCCAGTCATGAGCATAGGAGTGGGTAATGAATTGTAGCTTCAACAGCGCACCAAGTTCAGCCAGTTTTTCAGTAATTGGCTTATTGGCTTCGTCATAAAAGAGTCCTTCGAAGCCAGGAGCCTCTGCCGTCATATAGCCTTTATCATCAACTGGACACAGTACATCAAGCTGATAGTGCTGGCCGATTAAATAGTCCTCTTCCCCGTGCCCAGGAGCTGTATGAACACAGCCTGTTCCAGCATCCAAAGTGACATGTTCACCGCATATGACCAATGAATCACGCTCATAAAACGGGTGCTTAGCGACAGCATATTCTAGCTCCGCTCCTTTGAACGTTTTCAGCACTTTCGGCTCGTCCCAGTCCAATTCCTTGGCTAGCGTATCCAACAAACCTGCGGCGACAACGTATTTGTTCGTCTCGATTTGAACGACGTTGTAATCGAGCTCAGGATGAACGGAAATTCCTAAATTCGCAGGCAATGTCCAAGGAGTCGTTGTCCAAATGACTATTTTCTCATCGCCATTGAGTACGCCCTTGCCATCCTTAACTTCAAATGCGACATAGATCGATGGCGAACGCTTATCGTAATACTCAATCTCCGCTTCAGCCAAAGCCGATTCAGAAGACGGCGACCAATACACCGGTTTCTTCCCTTTGTAAATCAAGCCTTTGCGAGCCATTTCACCAAAAACCTTAATTTGTTGGGCCTCGTATTCTTTATCAAGCGTAATGTAAGGCTTCCACCAGTCGCCACGAACACCGAGACGCATAAATTGCTCGCGCTGACGAGCGATTTGCTTTAACGCATATTCTTCACAAAGCCTTCTGAATTCGGCAACACTCATTGACTTTCTTTTCACTTTGCCGCTTTTCGTTAAGGCAGTTTCAATCGGCAGCCCGTGCGTATCCCAGCCAGGGACGTAAGGGGCGTGGAACCCGCTCATCGACTTGTAACGAACGATAAAATCCTTCAGCACCTTGTTTAAGGCATGGCCGATATGAATATCACCATTTGCGTATGGCGGCCCGTCGTGAAGGACAAATAAGGGACGTCCTTCTGTTCGCTTTTGAACTTGCTCATAAATGGACTCCTCTGCCCATTTACTTTGACGTTCCGGTTCACGATTCGGTAAATTTCCTCTCATCGGGAACGCCGTTTTCGGCATGAGTAAGGTTTCTTTGTAATCCATCGTTTAACCTCCTAGCTTTTTAGCCTCCTTGCTAACAAAGACGCTAAAGCAATAAATTATTTCACAAAAAAAAGCCTTCCATCCCAAAATAGGGACGAGAAGACTTACCCGTGGTACCACCCTAATGAAAAGGTCGAATCCCTTTCCACTCTACCATTCGTAACGCGAATGAATCGTTGCAGCCTACTTTATAATGCTTTATATTTCGGTGCAAGACTAACGGGTGATTTTCCAAAATGAGCTATGTTCAGGCTCCCACCATCCCTGACTCGCTTGTCACAGTTCACATTTTGTACTTTCCCGGTTAACATCTTAAGTGATCCAGTTGATTTTATTATTATAAGCGAGCGACAGCCCTGTTGCAAGCCTGTTTAGCAGCAGCGATTATACGCCTGCCTGTCCTTGTCAGCATTTGCAAGTAAGCTAAAGCCTATGCTCGCTCTTCATACATGACGTCCTCTTCCTCTTCTTCCTCCGTAAATTGATCCCAATCGTCCGTTTGCAGCATTTCCAGCTGAGCTTCAATGAGCATTTTAAAACGCATTTTATAAACGGAGGCTTGCTTTTTCAGCTCTTCCATTTCTACCATTACTTTTCGTGATTTTGTCAGAGCATCGTTAATGATCCGATCGGCATTCTTTTCGGCCTCTTTCACGATGAGCTGAGCTTCCTTTTGCGCATTTCGCCGCACTTCCTCAGCTGATTCTTGAGCCACAAGAATCGATTTATTCAAGGTTTCCTCGATGTTTTTAAAGTGCTCTAGCTTTTCGTCCAGCTCATTTACTTTTTCGAACAGGTTCTTTTTTTTCGCGTAGGACCGTTTCATAATCCTTAATAATCTGATCGAGAAATTCGTTAACTTCATCTTCATCGTAACCGCGAAACCCACGCGTAAACTCTTTGTTATGAATGTCCAATGGACTTAATGGCATAAATTGCCACCTCCGTTTTATAGCTTCAATCACTAATCTTTTTGCTCTAAGCCTCGTTCGCTAAAAGCGCAGGCGAACGCCTTATTTAGAACACGTTAGTAGTGTTAATTCGACAAAGATAGAAAAATTCCTTTTTTTTCTTTGTCGGAAATCATTTCCTTTTAGCGTATTCAACTCTCAGCTTTCCCTTTTTCGTTTTCCCCGTTACAGCGGTAACTTTGCTTCTCCCATACCCACGAACGGATAGATGGTCACCTTCCTGAATGAAAAAAAGATGGCTGGACGATGACTTTCCAATTCACCTTCACAAGACCATTTTCGATTAAAGGTGCAGCTTTCCCCCTGGAAATTCGGTATAGGTTGGCAACGATCGTATCCAGCCGAAGGGAGGTGACGGTAGTAGTATCCTCCTCCCAGCGTTCCGGCGTTATTATGTACTTCGAAAAATCGATTGGCTCAAACCGTACCGGCGCTTTGCCGATTGCCGTAACATTCAACTGAACGTAGTCTGCAATCTCTGAAGCGACTATAAGTTGGGCCTTGTCAGGGGAAATAGCAATGTCACCGAATTTTTCCCGCTTTAAGCCGATATTCATTAGCGCACCGAGAATATCACGATGTTCTAATGAAAAAAAATTTACGTGCGTATTCTATTGAAAACAGCGTTAGCTGAAACGAGCCTTCCTCTGTTGACAAATAAAAAGGAGCAAGGTAGCTCGAACCCGTTCGGCCTGTTCTGCCCCACCCCAAAAAGAGCAAATTAGCTCATCGTCGTGACCGATAACAAGCTTCATAATCTCTGCTTCACGCGGATTCAGAAAGTCGGTGAGCCGCACTTGATGCCTTACAGCCGCCTCTTCCTTCCATTCCAGAACTTGATCGACAAACGTTCGTTCCTCCGGTCGGAAATGTTGGTATATGCTAATGGTCTTCACTCTTTCATCATTGTTTAACGATTATTTTTATTTAAAAGAATATCGCCCGAACACCGCTTTGCGCCAAACCAAGAATAATAATCGCTACAAGCGGAGATAAATCAAGCATCCCAAGCGGTGGAATAAATCGCCTGAACGGTTCGAGGTAAGGCTCGACAATCGAACCTAGAAATTGCCCGAAGGTCGTATCGCGTGAACCTGGAAACCACGACATTAAAATGTAAATAATAATTAAAAAAGAATAGATGGACATCGCTGTTATAATTAATTGCCCGATTGTGTGCATTTTTTTCACCACCTTACAGAGACATTATTCATATTGCCCTTGCATCATTTCTGTTATTGTTCCCGAAACATCAACATTATCTGCGGTACAGAGAAAAATATTGGACCCTAATTTCTGAATATCTCCTCCAATAGCATACACTGTTCCGCTCAAAAATCGACTACTCTCTTTGCCTGATCCCGCGAGAGCCGCTGTAAATTAATGATGACAGCCTTACGATTTTTCAGATGGTCAGCGATTTCCTGGGCTTCTTCATACGTGCGGGGTTCTAACAGAATGACTTTAGCTCCTTTTTGAACACTTTGGAGGCTGACGACGTTTTGCGACTGTTTGGCCGTCTGGCTTCCGGAAGGCTGCCTTGGCTGCTGATTGTCTACAGGCTCGTCAACATACTCTTCGTATTCCTGAACGTCATCCTCCATTTCAAAAAAAGCGTTTAAATTTACTTTTCATCCCCACTGCAGTCTCTCCTCCTTACTCAATTGTCGCCATCGTTGCCGATTAACGCGGAACCGATTCGAATGAACGTCGCTCCTTCCTGCAAGGCGATATGATAATCATTGGACATGCCCATCGAGAGCTCTTCACAAGGGGCAGCGGGCATTTGATAGGAACGAATTTCATCCCTTAATTCCCGGAGCCCGCGAAAAACCGGACGCGTTCGTTCAGGATCGGCCTCAAAGGGGGCCATTGTCATTAATCCAACGATTTCAAGCGATTTGTAGCTTTCAAGAGATTGAATGAATCGTAAAGTATCCTTTGGCGCGATTCCTGCTTTTGATTCCTCGCCAGATACATTGACCTGAACAAAACAGCGAACCTTTTCACCATTGGAACGCTTGTCCAGCTCTTCTGCGAGAGAGAGGCGATCCAAGGAATGAATATAATCAAATTTCCCAATCATCTTTCTTACTTTTTTTTGATTGAAGTGAGCCGATAAAGTGCCAAGTGCCACGGTCATTTAATTGATCCCATTTTACCATTGCACTTTCGACTCGATTTTCTCCAATATGTGTAATTCCGGCATCGAGTGCAGCCTTTGTCGTTTCAAGGTTGGCGTATTTCGTAACTCCAATAATATGAACGGCTGCTGGATCTCGCCCGGATTCGTTACAAATGTTAGCGATGTTTGCCTTTATTTGCTGAAGGCGTGCTGCAATCGTCACTTCAGTTCCCTCCTTTCTTCCTTTTGCTTCTGCCAATAAAGCTCATCATTCGTCCAGTTTTTCCCTTTTCTTGCCGATGAGAATAAAAGGAGAGCTCTTTGGCTGTACATAAGGAAGTCGTCGAGATCTGAGCGGCACGTACGCCGGATTGAATGAGTAGTCGTCGATTTAATTCACGAAGATCCAATTGATAGCGACCGTGCTTATTTGGTCGGTAGCACGCTTCGGCCGTTGTGGAATCACACGCTTGCTTGATGCGTTCGATCACGCGATCATCCACCTCATAGGCAGCCTGACTAATGCAAGGTCCAATGGCGACATGTATGTCTGATGCCGATACTCGTTCCTCATCCTGCCATTTTCGGATCATTTTTGGTCCGATTAGAGCAATAGTGCCTTGCCAGCCGGCGTGAGCGAGTCCGATCAACTGAGCGGTTGGTGCCCAAAAATAAAGCGGAACACAATCAGCATAGAGGCTAGTTAACAACAAATCTTCCTCTTTTGTATACATCCCGTCCGTCGCTTTCAGAGCAGTTTCAAAAGATAAAGCACCTTTACCGGCATCTTTCCGATCGACCTTTTGAATAGCTGCCTGGTGTACTTGTTCCGTCCCTACCACTGCTCAACCGGAAAGCCTAGACGAGCGGCTAAAAGCTGGCGATTTTGAACCACATTCTGCTCCTGATCATCAACATGAAACGCGAGGTTCATTGATGCAAACGGCGCTTCGCTGACTCCACCGAATCGAGTCGAAAACCCGGCAACTAGGTGTGGCTCTTGCTCCTGCCATTCACGGAGAAGCAAGTAGCTTTCCTCCTTTACTACAAAAGGCTCATGGGAACTCATTTATTTCTCTCCTATCCATCGCATCCCGTTTCCTACTTTCTTGATAGGAAGGACTATCATTTACATATAGTTTACCATAAATGAAGCTTAGCAAGAAACGACTTTCTTCCTCCTTTTAACGCCTCTTTATTGTCGATTGCTGCCCAAAACCGGTTTTCACCTGGCGAAACGATTCCGGAACTTCGACTAAAATGACATCCGAACCGATTTTGACAATATTTTTCCACGGAATGACAACTTCTTCTTCGCCTCTATTAAAAAAAACCCATCACTTTACCGGAACTGTTAATAATCATCGCCTCAATTTGACCGGTTGCTAAATTAATATCTATATCGGTTAAATGGCCGAGCCGTTTGCCGCTTTCCATGTTCACAATGTCTTTTGCCTGCAAATCCGATATTTTCATCAAGGTGCCCACCTCTTTCGCATAATCGATCCTGTACTACTATATGCACAAGTTAGCCCAATATATGAGCGGCTTTATAAAAGAGCACATTATGCGTCCACTCCAGCAAAGCATGAGCCCCCTAGCAAAAAAAATCGGGTAGACCACGCGACATGGTCGGATAAAAACGCGAAGACGCCCGTTTAGCAACGGACAAACTGACGGGCGGAGATAAAGGAAGCATAGGGGCGGAAGGAGCTGAAGGCTGACTAATCGCACAGGACAAAGGAATCTTTTCTAGATGGAGCCTTCTGCGCTGGACAGGGCTTTGCTTGTTTAAAATATCATTCACGCCACATTTTATGCTTCCTTAAGAGGCTACTTTACCTGGGTTCAGGGGATTGAACTCGTTTTGAACGAGCTCAAACTCGCCCACTTCTAAGTTCTTGTTCGCTCCAGCGCGAAGGGGGTTGCATCCGTTCATGTCCACTTCAGGAAAAATCGCCCGCTCCATTAGGCGTATCTAAAGCAAAACATCCACCTAGAAGGCGCATACGCCCCTTCCAGGTGGATCATTGCTAATTCAAAAATTTCTGTCGCTTATTTTTTCGGTTCCTGCGATGCATTAACACGGCTTCCCTTCACTACCTTTAAATAAAAGCTCTGCGAGAAGCCACCGTCGTGCTTTCGTAATCATCGCATGTTCTCGGCTTTGCAATTCATACCTTGTCCTAGCTTTTCGCATGCTTGTTCATTTGCTGGATAGCTCCTTTTTCAAGCCTTGACACCTGTGCTTGAGATATGCCGATTTCATCGCAACCTCCATTTGCGTTTTGCCTTCGAAAAACCTCATATTTAGAATGAGCTTCTCGCGATCGTTCAGACGGACCATTGCTTCCTTTAATGCGATTTCGTCAATCCAATTCGTATCTTTGTTTCGTTCATCGCTAATTTGATCCATAACAAAAATCGGATCCCCACCATCATTATAAATCGGTTCAAACAAAGAAACGGGATCCTGAATAGCGTCAAGCGCGAAAACAACATCCTCTTTTGGGACTTCAAGAACCTTGGCGATTTCCTGAACGGTTGGCTCACTTTCCCTTTTCTTTTCAGCCATTAATTGGTCACGCACTTGCAACGCTTTATAAGCAATGTCGCGCAAGGAACGCGACACCCGAATCGGGTTATTATGCGTAGGTACCTGCGAATTTCTCCAATAATCATTGGGACTGCATATGTAGAAAATTTGACGTTCTGGCTTAAATCAAAATTATCAATCGACTTCATTAATCCGATGCAACCGACCTGAAACAGATCATCGACATATTCTCCACGATTGTTAAAACGCTGAATCACACTTAGGACAAGACGCAAGTTTCCATTGACAAGCTTTTCGCGTGCGCTTAGCTCTCCACTTTGAAGCTGCTTGAATAATTCCCTCATTTCTGTGTTTTTCAAAACAGGCAATTTTGATGTATCTACACCGCAAATTTCTACTTTATTTCGTGTCAATTCTTTCCCTCCTAATGTGGGAGATGATGTCAAAATAAAGTATCTCCTCGGCAGGAAAAAATATGCACAAGCCTGTTGCAGGAGATCTCTTGCAACAGGCTTGTGCTTGTCATGACAACGAAATTGGCTTAAAAATATTTTTTATTGCATCTAACGAAATTTTAAACCATTTTATTGAATTCCTTTTGTAGCCGTTTAATGATTCTCTTTTCGAGGCGCGAAATATAAGACTGCGAAATACCGAGCAAATCGGCAACATCCTTTTGCGTTTTTTTCTTCCTCACCGGCGAGGCCGAAGCGAAGCTCCATAATTTGCTTTTCACGCGGACTTAACGTGTACAATGCTTTCACGAGCAGCTTGCGATCGACCTTCTCCTCGATCCCCTTCGTAATAATATCGTCATCTGTTCCAAGGACATCGGAAAGCAGCAATTCATTTCCGTCCCAATCAATATTTAACGGTTCATCGAAGGAAACCTCTGAACGAGTTTTATTATTTCGTCTTAAATACATTAAAATTTCATTCTCAATACAGCGAGACGCGTAGGTCGCTAGCTTAATTTTCTTTTCAGGGTTAAAGGTATTGACCGCTTTAATTAAACCGATTGTCCCAATGCTAATTAAATCCTCAATGTTTATCCCTGTGTTTTCGAACTTCTCGCAATATAGACGACTAGTCGTAAATTACGTTCAATTAACATCGAGCGGACCGCTTTGTCGCCACTCGGCAATTTTTTTTCAAAAGAACCGCCTCTTCTTCTTTTGACAAAGGTGGAGGCAACGCTTCACTTCCCCCTATGTAATAAATTTCATCGGCTTTCATTCCGAGACGATGCATTAAACGGTACCAGAACAGAGTTATTTTAAATTTAATCATCTTGCTCCCCCTTACAAAATGTTAGGCTAGCTTTTCAGTCGAGCGGCCGGCCACTAGTTTCGGATGGATAATGGATTGATAGGCTCCTTCTGGAGAGAGCTCCTGATCCTGTAAACCTACAAGGACTTTCTTCGCTTGAAACGTTTGCTGTTGATAAAATATCCGGACGGTATCAGGCTTCAATGCAATTAAAAACGGGGCCGCCTGACCGATCACCCGATAAGGTATGAGCTTCATTCGCTTCATGAGTACTGATTGAGCATCCATTTCCTCCCCCCCGCTTATCGCGAGCAGCTCTTCAATCGCTTTCTTCCCGAAAGCATCCTTAAGCAATTCAGCTTCGACAATCATGACAGGCTCCTTTGAAATCGGAGCATATAGCTGATTTCCGCTATCGAGCAACCCTTTCATCTTAATGATCCGGCCCTCTATTTCGATTTCCACTTCCACGAGCTGATCGTACTGAATCTTTTTCACTTCCACCGCATCGAAGCGTTGTTTGGAAAAATACCAGACGAGTGGAAAACCGATAATGATAAACACCCAGCTCACTCCCGCCCCGAAGCTTTTACTCGTAGCCAAGCCAGAGAGGATGTCCAATTCTGTCTGCCAAAAATAGTGCAGCGCAAAAAGCCCACCTCCCGTCATAAATGTAACAAAGTAAAACATGAGCACTCCTTGAAAAAAAATACGAAGCTCTCCGATAACCAAAAGCAATTAGCACGATAATTCCGGAATAAAGTAGCTTCATCCAAGGCTGGTAAAACAAGGAAGCAGCCGGTGTAAACATGAAAAACACGATGAGGGAAGCAAATAAAGCTGCCAAAACGAAGCGAAACTTTAATATTGGCCGCTTTAATACTATAGCTGTTAAGGCGATAAGCAAAAAAATCAATACATAGATTGAGAAACCAAATGACGTCTAGGTAAAGGATCATTGTTAACCTCTCTACTCACGGCTACTGATTTGGAATAAGTATAACCATATTCTATTTGAAAGTCTGTCATTTTATGACGACCTATTCGTAGTATTTTTGAGAGATTTTAAGAGAATCTGTCTAATCAGAAATCGGGGAATACTTATGGGAAATAAGGACAAGGGACGAAGGAATATTTCATTGCCAAAAACGCTGACGCTTCTAGCATTCAGCAACTATTCTTAACAGACAAATGGGACAGTGCCGGCAGAGATAAAGGAAACACAGGGGGAAAGGAACTGATGTTGCCTAACTGGACAGAGACGAAGGACGTTTGCTCGTTGCTGGGTGCCCTGCACTGGATGGGGCTATGTTTCGCCACATTGTATACTTTCTAATCTTTTAAAAAGCAGCCGTGGCCACTCGTCCTTCCAATTCATCTACACGCATGAAGCGAAGCATTTATTCCTTAGTTATTTTGAACGAAGCGTAGATTAAAAGAACGGACTCCTCGCATCTACGATGTTTGGATCCTGCTGCCCTTAATTTGGGTGAAAGAAAAGAAAAAAAGCACAGCCTTTTTTTAGGCTGTGCTTTTTGCAGTATGACCTACACGTTACTTCGAACGATTGCGACGATTTCGCAGGAAGGTAGGAATATCGAGCGTATCCATTTGCTCGTTCGTCTGCGAAGCTTGTTGATTGTGGCGTTGCTCCTTTTGATTTTCCTCCGGTTCTGCTTGCGGTCTCGCCTTGTTAGGCATTGTCATCGACGGTGTCTTCCGCTGCGGTTTTTCCTCGGTATCGTCAAAACCGGTCGCAATGACAGTAACGACAATTTCGTCCTTCAAATTCTCGTTTATAATTGAACCAAAAATCATGTTCACCTCGGCATCGGAAGCCGCAGAAACGATTTCAGCTGCCTCATGGACTTCGTAGAGGCTGAGGCTTGTTCCACCTGAAATGTTCATCAGAACGCCCTGTGCACCCTCGACGGATGTTTCGAGCAACGGACTGGAAATCGCTTTTTTTTGGCCGCTTCCGAGGCACGGTTTTCACCAGTAGCAATACCGATTCCCATTAAAGCAGAGCCTCGTTCACTCATGATAGTCTTAACATCGGCAAAGTCGAGATTAATTAATCCCGGCACGGCAATTAAATCTGAAATTCCTTGTACGCCTTGGCGAAGAACATTGTCCGCTTCACGGAACGCTTCAAGCATCGGCGTATTTTTATCAACAATCTCCAGCAGTCGATCGTTGGGAATGACTATTAATGTATCTACTTTTTCCTTGAGCGCGCTAATACCATTTGCTGCCTGTGTCGAGCGCTTTCTCCCCTCAAACGTGAACGGGCGTGTAACCACCCCTACCGTTAAGGCGCCGATTTCTTTAGCCACCTCTGCTATGACCGGAGCGGCTCCTGTTCCGGTACCGCCACCCATGCCAGCAGTAATAAATACCATATCGGCTCCTTGCAACACTTCCTCGAGCTGCTCCTTGCTTTCCTCTGCCGCTTTTTTTCCCAATTTCAGGGTTTGCTCCCGCACCAAGACCGCGGGTCAGCTTGCCACCGAGCTGAAGCTTGGCTTCGGCTTTTGACAAATGAAGAGCCTGAGCATCCGTATTTACGGCAATAAATTCGACACCTTGCAGACCATTTTCAATCATCCGGTTAACTGCATTGCTTCCGCCGCCTCCGACACCAATTACTTTAATTTGAGCTAATTGATCCATATCCATTTCAAACTCTAACATGTGAGTTCCCCCTAACCAGACTATCTGCCAATCGCCTGTTATTCAAAAAAATACTTTAAAAAAATTTACTCATTTTTGCTTTTGGTTTTTCACCTTTAGGCTTACTTGCTTTATCCTGCTTTTTCGCTTCGCGTTCTGGCTGTACGCCGATACCGGTCACCGAAGCAGCTACCTCCTTGCCTTGTACTTTCACATTTTTATAGGCAAATTGAATCAAGCCTACCCCGTTAGTATATTGAGGCTCCCGCACCCCAATATAATCCGGAATGGCCGTCCTCACATTTCCTTGAAGCATTTCTTTGGCGAGCTCCAGCATTCCCGGTATCATAACCGTTCCTCCCGTCAACACGAAACCGCTCGGGAAATCCTGATAGCCGAGGCGCGTAATCTCCTGATAAATGAGTTCAAATATTTCTTCCATGCGCGGTTCAATAATATGAGCAAGCTCAAACTGAGAAAATTCGTCTGCTTCACTGCTACCGATCGCGGATACCGTAAATGATTCGTCTTCTGATGCTTCGTCAATGAAAGCATGTCCATGCTTAATTTTGATCTGTTCTGCTTCCTCTGTTGAAATTCGCAAGCCGACTGCAATATCGTTGGTCACATGATCGCCGCCGATTGGCAATACAGAAGTGGTTTGCATAGCTCCTTGTTCGAAAACGGAAATGGTTACTGAGCCGCCGCCGATATCAATTAAACAAACGCCCAAACCTTTCTCATCCTTTGATACGGCAACCGCGCCAGCAGCTAACGGCTGCAAACAAATATCCGCCACTTCCAGACCGGCGCGCTCGACACAACGAAGCAAATTATGTAAAATAGTCTTTGAGCCCGTAATAATTGTTCCTTCCATTTCGAGCCTAACTCCGATCATGCCTCGCGGATCGTTAATTTCATCCAAACCATCGACAACAAACTGCTTTGGGATAACGTCGATAATCTCTCGCTCCGGTGGGATCGACACAACCTGTGCTGCATCAATAACTCGGGCGATGTCCTCATCACCAATCTCACGGTCAGGACTAGAAACAGCCACTACACCATGGCATGGCTGGAGCTGAACATGATTTCCATTTATCCCAACAATCACTTGTTTAATTGATAATCCTACCATTCTTTCTGCTTGTTCGATTGCGCGCCTTATGGAACGAACGGTCTCATCAATATCAACAATCGAACCTTTTTTTAATTCCTTCGGAAGGCGTATTGCCAACACCGATGATGTTAATCGTTCCGTTTGAAACTTCCCCAATGATCACTCGGACATTCGATGTACCGATGTCTAAGCTCACATACACTTCATTGCTGTTCAATCTTGTGGCACCTCCCTGTTCAAATCGCCTGTTTTCTAGTTAACTACTACTTTTTTTATCGCCTTAGTATAGTGATATTCAACATAAATGGTTCATTTCCTTTAATGAAACGAGTATTATTTATTTTTAATTTATCTCCGGCAATCCCCGCTAACCTTAGTTATCCTTCCGCTCCTACCTCCGTTCATTTCATCCGATGGTATGCTCGAACAGTACGTAGAGAAGTTTTTGTAGAAAAACGCTTTGCAGCAAGCTTATTTTGCATCCTGCGCCCTTCTCTCCGCCTTTCTCTCGTGCCATCTAGTTAATAGAATCCGGCGAATGACGGCAATGTTATGAAATAAACGGACGCCGAAAGCGAAAATGGCTGCTAAGTATAAGTCTACACCAAGATGGACGCCTAGAAAAGCTAAACCTGTGGCAAGCAAAATATTAAAGAAAAATCCGGAGACAAACACATTTGAATCGAAAGTCTCCTGTAAGTGCGCACGAAGCCCGCCAAACAAAGTATCTAAAGCAGCCAAAACCGCAATAGATAAATAGCTGGAATACTCTGATGGGATTCGAAAATCGGTCAATATACCTAATAATAAACCGAGCAATAAACCTAGTAACGGTAGCCACATGAATATCTCACCCCTCCTTCATTTCCTCCATAAACCTCACACGCGGCGTTTGCTCATAAGCTGGCAGCACGAGCTCGTCCTCCAACTCAAACGTTAGTGTAAAGCCTCCAATTTCAAACTCTTCTATCGAATTGGACACGAGTAATTCGTTGTGGAGCCGCTCTGCGCGATCGGAGAGAACCTTCATTTCAATCGGAAGAGGGGGAAGCCTTTTAAAGTTTAAGTACGTAATCCCAGAAACATCACGAAAGGCGGAAGTGGAAATGATCCTTTCGTTTCCAATTGCAATATTTTTTGCACCGAAAATATTTAATTCATTCACTAGAAACCGAAACAGCTCAGGAGAAGGAGTTCTTCGCTCCTGTCCGAAAAACTGATCGCTGTATAACGAATCAATCGTAATCCGGACGCCCTTCCCCGAGGCTTCCGATAATCCGGCTTGAACCCTTAATTCCTCGATTTGCTGCTCAAGCACATCGACGATATCATCCTCACGACTTTCGATCGTTGCTTCATATTGATGCAGAAGGGATTGCGTCTTTTCAATTTCCTTTACTAACTGCTGGTGTCGTTCCCGCTCCTGATTCAGGTGGCTTCTCAATTCGCGAACATCCCTTGTATCGCGAACCGTAGGCTCTTTTGTTGTTTGGAATTGGATCGCGAGCATAAAACCGATAATAAACAATATCACTGTGAAAGTCCATTTTCGACTCATCCTACATATCATCCTTTCTCCGATAAGTAGGCGTCTAGTTCTATCAGGTCCTTCGGCTGAATCCGAACTTTGATTCCATCATTCACCAGCTGCTCCTGTACGCCTCCTAAAATTGACATCGATGCCTCGAGCGTTTCCGGATCACCGATCGCACTAATGACAAATGGCGCATTCGATGCTTGTCCGTCCACGAGAATGACAGGACCGACGCACTGGATAAACGATTGATGAGACAGGCGCTGTCCATTCACGGCAATCGCCTCTGCTCCGGAAACGAGCAGCTCTTCAACTACAAGCTGGACGTGAGCTTCATGGACGATATAATTGTTCGGGTTCTCTCCATCCGGCAAATAATCTGCGTCCTCAAGCGAAACTTCAAGCCCTTGACCTTTAACAGCGACATTACCGACTATTTTTCTTAAGCGTTCAATGTCATCGACCAGATTAGCTACCTTTATTTCCTGCTCTTCATCAAGGGTCGTTAAGCTTGTTTCCATCTCCCGCACCTTCGCATGGTATTTGTCCAGTTCTTCCTGAAAACGGCTATTTTCCGCTTGTGCTTCCAATATCTGTTCCCTTAACTCGTCTTCATATTTCCATTGCCTTTCCATATCTGGCCGAAAATTGTTGAAGCTTTCGGTCGTTAGCTCATAGCTTAATGCGATAATAAAACCGGCAACTAGCAGCACGAAGGCTAAGGTTATATGCTTACCCCTCACCTTCATTTTCAGATTCCTCCTCATCAACAAACTCTTCAAAGTATGGGCTCATTCTCATGTGGAGTACCCCTTTTTTTTCAGGGTCAAGCTCTTGTACAATCGAAGGGTAAGGCGCCAATCGTTCGGCGAAATTACGTATGGTCGATTGGACCTGAAAGCCATCGTTCATATACAATGTAATCGCGAATGGATCGGAGTCCGTCGGAGTAAATAAAATTTCAGAGATCCGTTCGACTAGCTGCTCAGGCATTTCCTTGAGCTGGCCAGCCATTTCAATTAACGGCTCACCCTCCTCCCATTCGATCAGCAGCGGCGCATCGGAAGGAAAGTCCTCTCGCGATACTTCATTGAGGAATAGGCCCGTAGATAAAATCGGGTAATATTTGCCGTCGTTAAACAAATAGGCAACGCGAGGATGCTCGCTAACGGTAATGACCGCCGTATTCGGAAGGCTGCGGCTCACTTCGGCAGTTGCGACTTCAGCCATTTCTTCTAAGGCTGACTCCTTCTTTTCGCTAGCCATATTCCAAATGCTGTTCCCGATCTCCAGTCCACTCTTTTCAATTATTTCTTCTTCATTCAATAAGTAATTTCCCCGGACTTCGATATTTTTAATGTGACTTAAAGGTGACTGCAAATAAATAATGACCATCAGCAATAAAAAAAATAAGGCTAAAAACAGCAGAAGCCGCCGATTTGCTCGACGTTTTCGTTGTTCTTTTAACGATGGTATCCGTTCGTTTATCGTGACTACTTTTTTTTACCACTCATTAGCATGTCTCCTGAGTACTTAATACAATTTGGGGAACCTCATATCGTCGTTTCCTAGCCACGGAAAGTTGTAAAATCCCAATTTTCTTACTATCTTTTCATTGTACCATATTTTATTCGAAAAAGGGCGGCTTACTAGGATTTGTCATCGTCCTAATACCTGCATGACGATCAGGTAGGAGGTGGCATCGTTTATCTAGCTATGAGCTTTCAATTATTAGCCGGCTGTCAAACCGCTTAAAGGCTTGTCCAATAGACCGTGCATCACCTCGCACGGCTGTAGTTCACGACCTCACGCCTGCATCAAAGTTTAGCGCTCCTTATGTCTCCTTATCATTAAGAGAGCCTCCCGACCATTTCAACCTCGGTTTCCAAGTCGATGGCGAACCGAGATTTGACCGTCCGTTTCGCATGAGCAATTAAAACAAGGACATCCTGTGCCTTCGCTTGCCCGACATTGACGATAAAGTTTGCGTGTAACTCCGAAAATTGCGCACCGCCAATCCGATAGCCCTTCAATCCGCTTTCTTCGATAAGCTGCCCGGCATACCGTGCAACGGATTTCGAAAAACGCTGCCACAGGTTGGATGGGTAAAGGGCTGGGAAACGCGGCGATAGTCTTTGTTTTTTTTGCATTTCGGTTACAATTTCCTTTTTGTCCCCAGCCTTTAGCTGAAAGACAGCCTCCACACACAATCCGCCTTCCTTTTGTAGTCGGGAGGTCCGATATGAAAAATCCATCTCTTCTACCGGCACCCACTGAAGACGCCCGTCTGGAAAAAGAATATGCGCCTTTTTTAAAATCTGGGAAATGTCTGAGCCGTGTGCTCCGGCATTCATAAAGACCGCACCTCCGATCGAACCAGGAATGCCACCTGCAAACTCTAGACCGATAAGCCTTGGCGGCTGATTAATGTTGCCAGCTTAACGACCGGATAGCCAGCACCAACACGAATTTCCTCACCATTGACCTCCAGTGCATCCATCCCTTTTCCCAGCTTAATGACGACCCCCTCTATGCCTAGATCGGCAACGAGCAGATTTGAGCCTCGGCCGATGACACGCCACGGTACTTGAAACTCGGTAATAGTTTGCATGATCCCTTGCAGCGCTGACAGATCGTTTGGGATGACGAGCACATCAGCCGGGCCCCCAATTTTCCAAGTCGTATGGTTGGCGAGAGGCTCCTTTTCTCTGACATCGCCTACTTGTTGTTGTTGTAATTTATCGAACACTTGCTTCATTTTGAATCAACCTCATTTCGCTTCCCATAATATAAATACCGTAATGTCTGTTTGCCCTTATGTATATCCTTATCCGGCTTATGTATGCTCATAAAATCCTCCGGCAAGCGAACAGTAACCATTTACAACATACTTTCAATAATATTTTACCATGAACAGAGCAAGGTTCATACTCGAATCCTATGTAATTTTTTTGTGTCAACATGAACAATAATGAAAACTTTTCGCTCTTGGATCGAAGTCGTTTATTTATCTTTCGCTTCAGGAAAGAACTCGTTATGAGATCGAAAAATTACCGCTTGTTTAAACGGTGCTTCACCTCTGAAAACAACAGAAAACTAGACGGTGTCGATATTTCGCATCAGTAGAAAATTTTTGTGCTTCGTTTGAAGGTGAGAAGCTTAGTGCGCGAAGGAAAAATAAGGAGCTATGCCCAATTCGTGACACGCTCCATGATGGTGATGCCATTTGTCTGCATTGCTTCAGTAGTCAGTTACTTGAGCTTTCCATAAGCGTTGGACCGTTCCATTTTTATAGCCTGGCATGCCGGCTAATATTTAATAAAATACCGATCGCAACTAACATTAACGTTAGAGATGAACCACCGTAGCTTAGCAAGGGAAGCGTAATACCTGTCACGGGCATTAATCCAGTAACCACACCAATGTTAATCATCACTTGGATCGCGATCATGGCGACAATTCCGAGAGAAAGCAGGCTGCCAAACAAATCAGGGGCGGCTAAAGCAATCCGCACTCCACGCCACAAGACAATGCCAAACAGCAGCAGGACAACGCCACCGCCGATAAAGCCAAGCTCTTCAGACAAGATAGCGAATATGAAGTCCGTTTGCGGCTCAGGCAAATAAAAATACTTTTGTCTACTTTCGCCGAGCCCGAGCCCTAGTAAACCGCCTGGCCCAATGGCATAGAGCGACTGGATAATTTGAAAGCCGCTCCCTAACGGATCGGACCACGGATCCAAAAAGGACGTAATTCGCTGAATACGATACGGAGCGGAGACGATCAAGCCAACAAAGCCGACTACGCCGAGTAAACCGAGTCCGATGAAATGACTAATTCTTGCACCGGCAACAAAGATCATAATGACACAGGTCGCCACCATGACAGCACCGGTTCCTAAGTCCGGCTGGAGCATAATCATCCCGAAGGCGACTAAAACAAGAGAAAGGGACGGAAGTAGCCCTTTTTTGAATGAGATAATCTTTTTCTGGTTCTCTGACAAATATTTAGCCAAAAAGATAATCATCGCGATTTTCATAAACTCAGACGGTTGAATCGAAAAGGCTCCAATACCGAGCCAGCTTCTTGCGCCGCCACGGACAAGACCAACACCCGGAATGAGGACTAAAACGAGCAGAATAAAGCAAACAATGAGTAAGACCTTTCCCCACGTTCGCCACGTCCAATAATCAAATCTCATCATGAAAAGCATTGCAGCTACACCTGCACCTGCAAAAAACAGCTGCCGCTTAGCAAAAAAAGAACGAATCATCGAAACGATACATGGCCCATGCTTCGCTTGCACTATAGACCATAATCATACCGATTGTGAGCAGGGCAATGGTTGTGAATAATAGCAAGTAGTCTGGCGCGGAGCGTTCGTTTGTCAAATCAGACACCTCTTTTTCAGGCATATTAGCAATGGCGGACAGCCTTCATGTTAAAACGTATGCTTTTCCATGCAAAAACATGCTAGTATAATCCTTGTCTCCTAGACTACCAGTGCTAATGTAAAGGTAGATGGCCCACTCAAAGTCAAATGATGAATCAATGTGTTCGCCCACTAAGGGACCTATACGACATAAAAACGGCAATACGGATGCTCCCGTATTGCCGAACGGTTACTCGCTTATTTAACCGCCTACCTTCGATTTAGACGTGACACTGCCTCTACAAATTCCTGACCTCTCACTTCAAAGGTCGGGTACTGGTCCCAGCTTGCACAAGCCGGGGAAAGCAAAATCACATCTCCTTCTTCGGAGTGCTCAAATGCTAATGCAACCGCATCGGCTACTCGTTCAGCTGTCCGGATCCTTTCAACGCCCGCCTTCTCCGCGGCGGCAGCCAGCTTTTCTTTCGTTTCCCCAAAGGTAATCAGCGTCTTTACACGTCTTAATGACGGCACAAGCTCATCGAAGCTATTTCCGCGATCGAGCCCGCCTGCAAGTAAAATGGTCGGTTGCGTAAACGCCGCTAGCGCCGTTTTAGTTGCTAGAATATTCGTTGCTTTCGAGTCGTTATAAAACAAGCGTTGAGCGATTGTTTTGACGTGCTGAAGACGATGCTCGACTCCGTTGAACGTCTGGAGGACGTGCCGGATCCGTTCGCGCGTAGCCCCCATAAAGACAGCAGCCCCTACTGCTGCCATTATACTTTCCAGGTTGTGTTCGCCCGGTAACACGATGTCCTCAAGCTCAATGATAGCTTGACCTCGGTCGTAAATAGCGCCGTTTTGCAATGAGAGTCCGTGATGAAGCACCCGTTTTCTTGAAAAGGGAAGCAATTGCGCCTTCGCCTGAGTAACAGCCTTTGATACAAGCGGATCATCCGCGTTGTAAATGAGCACATCCGCTTCAGTTTGCTGTTGAAAGACCCGCGATTTTGCGTCGATATATTCGTCCTTTGTACCATGGTAATCAAGGTGAGCATCAAATATATTCAGCAAGATAGCGACCTTCGGCTGAAAGCGGATTGTCCCCATGAGCTGGAAGCTGGAAACCTCCATCACAATAATGTCATCGGGCTTGGCCTCTTCTGCTACTTGACAGGCAACCGTTCCGATATTTCCGGCGATCAACGGAGTGCGACGACTTTCCTTTAACATTTCATAAATCAAAGTAGTCGTCGTTGTTTTTCCATTCGAACCAGTAATCGCAATGATTTCGGCTTCGCTAATTTGCGCAGCAAGCTCGATTTCGGTGACGATCGGGATTTGCCGTTTTGTAGCTTCGGCAACTAAAGGGTTATCGTAACGAATACCCGGGTTCTTGACGATTAATGCAAGATTACGATCAAGCAGCTCGATCGGGTGGCCTCCACAAACGAGCGCAACCCCCGCTTTTTCGAGCTGTTTGGTCGTCTCTGTTTGCTCGTAAGGCTTTGCATCGTTCACAATCACCTCTGCTCCGAGCTTCCGCAAAAGCTGGGCTGCTGCTGTCCCACTTTTGGCAAGGCCGAGCACAAGCACACGTTTATTCATAAATTCGTTTGTTGCTTTCATTTACAACCACACCTCTAAATAAATTCCCAAAACGGCAAATACTAGCCCGACAAACCAGAAGGTGACGACGACGCGCCACTCGGACCAGCCGCAAAGCTCATAATGATGATGGAGCGGACTCATTTTAAATATTCGCTTCCCGCGAGTTTTAAATGATACGACTTGAATAATCACAGAGAGCGTTTCGATGACAAATACACCGCCGATAATAATTAGCAACAGCTCGAGCTTTGTCAAAATCGCAATCGCAGCAATCGCACCACCAAGCGCCAGTGAGCCTGTATCCCCCATGAACACCTTCGCTGGATGGGCATTAAAAACGAGAAATCCTAGTACAGCTCCGACGATCGCCGCACTAAAAATCGAGATATCGGTCAGTTCCAAATACCAGGCGAGGATAGCAAAGGCTCCGAAGGCAATCGCTGATGTTCCTGCCAATAAACCATCGAGACCGTCTGTCAAATTAACGCCATTACTTGCACCGACAAGCATCACGACAACCAAAATTAAGTAAAACCACCCGAAATCAAGTCCAATGGTCGTTCCCGGAATCGTAATAACCGTTGAAAAGTCCATTTGGATAAGGCCAAGATAAAACAAAATAGAAATAATGATTTGACCGAGCAGCTTTTGTTTTGAGGTCAAGCCAAGGTTTCTTTTCATGACGACTTTGATGAAATCGTCTAAAAAAACCGACAACTCCGAAGCCGACCATGACGAGCAGCAATAATAAAAATTCCTGAGAGAAGGATAAATACGAAAAAGAAACGATTAGCACTGTCGCAATGACAGTGAGAACAATGATAATCCCGCCCATCGTCGGCGTCCCTCTTTTTTTTCTGATGAGACTTAGGACCTTCCTCGCGTATACTTTGCCCGAATTTCAACCGTCGGAGAAATGGGATAAACAAAGGTGACAAAATGACGGCTATGATAAAAGAAAAAAAGCAGAGTGAGTAACAATACCCGTTCTAGCATGTCATTACTCCTCCTTTCCTTGCTGTTGGTATTCGCTAATTAAACTCTCAAGTTCCATCCCACGAGAAGCCTTAAAGAGAATTACGGTTTCCTCGTCGACGAGCTGCGCCAGTCCGTCAGTCAATGCTTCTTTATTGTCAGCATGTGTTAGACTAAATGTATGCTCGCCTCTTCGCTGCAATTCCTCAGAAATCCAACGACCTTTTTTTTCCGACCGTAATGACGGCCGTCAACGGTTCACTGATTTCATCAGCGATGAGCCGATGCAGACGTTCCTCATCCCGACCGAGCTCATACATATCACCGAGTACTACCACCCGCTTGCGATAGCCAGGCAGCGCTTTGACCGTTTTAATTGCGGCGAGCATCGACGTCGGATTAGCATTAATGGCATCGTTAATAATTAATTCGCCCTTAGTCCCCTTTATCTTTTGCAGACGCATTTCTGTCAGATCGGCCTGTTTCAACCCTTGTGCGATCCGTTCTGGTGCAAGACCTAATCCGTTAGCAACTGCGATGGCGTAAGCCACATTTTTCACATTGTGCTCTCCCAAGAGCGACAGCGTATACTCAGACTCAAGAAAACGGAACGTAAATCCTTCAGGCGACGAATCGAGCTCTTTAATTTGCAGCTGGCTGCTTGCTTGAAAGCCCACCGTCTTCACTCCGTCCTTCTCGTAAAAAGGAGCCAGTAACGGTTCATCTCCATCGACGAATACGTGCCCGCCCGCTTGCAAGCCGGCTGCAATTTCCATTTTCGCTTCGGCAATTCCAGCTCGACTTCCTAGCTGTTCAAGGTGAGCATCGCCAATATTGGTTACGACCGCTTCATTCGGCCGGGCGATGCGGCTTAGCTGTTCAATTTCTTTGAACCCGCTCATCCCCATTTCCAAGATTAAATATCGGCATGTTGCGGCATTGAAAGGACGGTCAAGGGTAATCCAATATGATTATTATAGTTTCCTTGCGTTTTATACGTCTCTCCCTGCAATGAGAAGACGCTAAACAATAAATCCTTTGTCGTCGTCTTGCCGTTACTGCCCGTAACGGCAATCACGATTGGATTCACTTGCTGACGGTAATTCTGGGCCATTTGCTGCAAGGCAGCGAGCGTATCTTCAACAAAATAGAGCTGAACATTGTCCGGAAGCCCTTGCGGTAACGGCTGCTCCTTTTGCCACAGCGCCGCGATCGCCCCTTTTTTGATCGCCGTATGAAGAAAATCATGACCGTTTCGAGCAGCAATGAGCGGAACAAACAAAGCCCCAGCTTCAATTTCTCTCGAATCGGTCGAAACGCTCGTAAACTGCTGCTGTCCAAGCTGCAGTTGAAGCGTTCCATCAACTATGTTTGAAAGGAGATCTGAATTCAGCATGAGGCGAGTCGCTCCTTAATCGCTTGACGTGCGACCTCTCGATCGTCAAAGTCGATCGTTCGATCGTGGAATATTTGGTAAGTCTCGTGCCCTTTGCCGGCAATTACGATCACATCGCCTGGTTCCGCAGCGTTTACGGCAGTACGAATCGCTGTTTCCCGCTCTAGTATTATTTCATAATTGTCCGCATCGAGCCCTTCTACCATATCAGCTACGATTTCGGCCGGATCCTCTGACCGCGGGTTATCGGCTGTAAAGATCGCTTTCGTAGCTTTTGTGCTAGCAACTTTGGCCATTAACGGTCGCTTCGTTCGATCGCGATCGCCACCGCAGCCGATGATCGCAGTAACTTCCTTTTCTGCAAATTGATTGACCGTTTCGAGCACGTTGTCGAGACTGTCATTTGTATGAGCATAATCGACAATGACCGTGAAGTCCTGTCCAGCATGGACGGCTTCAAAGCGTCCGGCAACTCCTTTAACCTGCTCAATACTTTGCTTAATGACGGCAAAAGGCACATTAGCTGCATAAGCGGCAGCAGCAGCGGCGAGCACATTATATACGCTAAATTGGCCAATCAATGAAATGGCTACTCTTTCCTTTTCTTCGCCGAGATGCAGCGTAAACTCAGTTCCGGTCGGAATCACTTTTACATCGGTGGCATAAACATCCGCTTTATTGAAAATTCCGTACGTAATAATGTCAGCACACGTCATTTTCTTCAATTCTTTTGAGGCCGGATCGTCTTGATTGAGAACCGCCGTTTTGCCGCGATACGTATTCCCGAGTTGAGCAAACAATAATCCTTTTGCGTGCAAATATGCCTCCATTGATCCGTGATAATCAAGGTGATCCTGGGTCAAGTTTGTAAAGACGGCAATGTCAAAATCGCAGCCGTGCACACGCCCTTCGTGCAAGGCATGAGAAGAAACCTCCATTAAAACGGAATCGATGCGCTCATTGACCATTTGGTCGAAGTATTTTTGCAAAATTAACGATTCAGGTGTCGTATTTTTCGTTTCAAATTGCTTATCGCCTATTTTCGTATACATCGTCCCGATTAATCCAGTTTTTTTTCTTATCGTTAAGTAAAATCTGTTCTAAAATATGAGTTATCGAAGTCTTTCCATTCGTCCCTGTTACGCCAATGAGCTGCAGCTTCGACGTTGGGTCTTGATAAAAATAGTTGGCCAGTTTTGCCATCGCCCGCCTGCTGTCAGGTACGACAATGACCGGTATTCCTACTTCCAGCTCACGCTCGGCAACGAGAGCGACAGCTCCTTTTTCAACCGCTTGAGCAGCGAAATCGTGTCCATCGTCCGTGTAGCCTTTAATGCAAAAAAACAATGCGCCTGGCTTCACTTGACGAGAATCCATTTCGAGCTGTTCAATGATTGGATTACTCGTTAAATCACCACGAAAAACTCGAAGCGGCTTAACTAACTCTTTCAACGTCATCATTTAAAAAAACCTCACAATCCTAGCTTCGATTACATACTACCATTCTTACTCTATTGATTACGTTTTAACCCTATCTTTAGATGGAACTCTGCGATATGCGTGCATGCCATGCACAGGCAAGTGCGCTTATCCTCACGGAGCTACTCTTGTTTGACGAATAATCCTGCCCGAGCTTGATAGTTTTTCCGTGCGGGAAATATTCAGATGCAAGCACACCGAAAAACAACACAAATCTATTTTAGTCGGAAGCCGCAGTTTTGTCACCCATATAAAGACGAATCGTCGAGCCTGCCTTCACCTTTACGCCCGGATCAGGCGACTGGGCAACAACTTCCTTTCCATCTCCTGATGCGTCAATTTGCAATTCGTAATAGGACTCATGAATTTCTCGCGTTGTTCGCCCGACCAGATCCGGCACCTCAACCAATGGCTCATCCGGCCATTGGAGCTCCTTCTCGATTTGATCCGTCCTTTTCTCCACTCCAAGTGCCCGCAAGCTGTCATCGATAATCTCTCCAACGATCGGCGCGGCGACAACTCCTCCGAACTGGACCGTTTCCTTCGGGTTATCGATCGCAACGTAGACGACGATTTGCGGATCATCAGCTGGAGCAAAGCCGATAAAAGAGACGATATGGTTATTTTCCAAATAGCGCCCATTAACAGCCTTTTGAGCTGTTCCCGTCTTACCTCCGACGCGATACCCTTCGACAAAAGCGTTCTTTCCCGTTCCTTTAGCGACGACGCTTTCTAATGCAAAACGAACCTGCTCAGACGTCTCTTCAGAAATCACCCGACGCTTCATAAACGGAGTCTGTCTGTCGACAACCTCGCCCGTAAGCGGATCAACCCACTCCTTAGCAATGAAGGCTGGTATAAATAGCCCCCATTCACTGCAGCCGAGACGGCTGTCACTTGCTGGAGCGGTGTTACACTGACACCTTGACCAAATGCAGTTGTCGCCAGCTCGAGAGGTCCGACTCGCTCGCGATCAAAGAGAATCCCGGTTCCTTCTCCCTGCAAGTCGATTCCCGTTTTCTCTCCGAAGCCAAAATCCTCAATATAGTCAAACAGCCGCTCTTTTCCAAGCCTTTGCCCTAATACGACAAAACCAGGGTTACACGAATTTTCAACAACCTCGAGAAACGTTTGCTGTCCGTGCCCTCCCTTTTTCCAGCAACGGAGGTTTCGCCCGGCTACTTCAATCGAGCCGCGGTCGTAATATCCGTCCCTCTTCAGATCGACCTCTTGTTCCTCGAGGGCTGCCGCCAGTGTAATTATTTTGAAGGTAGAACCTGGTTCGTATTGCATCCACACCGGTTTATTCTGATTGTATATTTCCGGTGGCACTTCTCTAAAATTTTCTGGATCGTAATTAGGCCTGCTGCTCATGCCTAAGATTTCTCCAGTATTCGGATCCATGGCGATCGCGATCGCGCCATCCGGATCGTACTTTGTTTCGGCGATATCGAGCTCCCGTTCAATAATCGTTTGTACCCGACTATCGACCGTCAGGCGCAAATCGTGCCCATTAACAGGAGCCGTATATTCATCCGCTAAATTAGGCATGCGGTTGCCTTTTGCCGTCGTAAAAAAAAGAAACATATCCTTTTTCACCCTTTAATTGCTCATCATAATAAAGCTCCAGCCCGGTTAACCCCTGATTATCGATCCCGGCAAAGCCAAGCACGTGAGACAAATAGCTGCCGAATGGATAATGGCGTTTACTGTCTTCCGCGATGTAAACGCCAGGCAATCGTAGCGCTCTTACCTCGCTCGCTTTTTCCTTCGATATTTTTCGTCCTTCCGGAAGCCTGACAAGGCTTTGGTTTTTTGTAATCAGCTCATAGGCATCTGTCCGATCCATTTCGAGCACAGAGGCAATCTCCTCCGCTGTCCGGACAGGATCCTGCACTTGTCTCGGAGCGACGAGCACGGATGGAGCACTGACATTCGTAGCTAGTACGACATCGTTTCGATCAAGGATTTCGCCGCGCTTCGCTTCAAAAGGAACATCGCGTCCCCACGAATTCTCCGCTTGCTTCGCAAGCCAATTTCCCATACTAAATTGAACATAGCCTAACCTAACGGCAATAACCACAAATACTATAATCCCGATAAACAAGACAAATACCAGTCGTTTCCGAACGGTTACATTAGAAACTCGCACCACAGTTCCCTCCCGCAAATTTCGTCTCAAGTAACGTCAACTAGTGTGACGTGGGCTTGTTTTATGCGTATGCTTGTACGAAAACGATTAGAACGCGGTGCGTGCATCTCGGCTATTCTTCGGTTGTCTCCTCAGTTTCTGCTGTCATATCTTCGTCAGATCCTTCAACATCTTCTTCTTCAACAGTTTCTTCCGCCCCATCCTCTTCAGGCTCTCCGTCTGCTGTTCAGAATCGTCATGTTCAGCTTGTTCTTCCTCCGTCCCTTGCTCGGTTAATTTTTCGCTATCGCTAAACCCTGCGACAAAATGATCTCCCTCCCGAACAGTTTGACCTGGTGCAATACTTTGCTCATGAAGAAAGCCATTTCCAAATATATTCGGACTCAAGTGAAGCAGATCAGAGATTTTGAGAACATCTCGAATTGACCAACCGGTCATGTCGGGTAGCTCAAACTGCTCACTATCGGTCTTAAGGAACACTTTTTCGTCTGTCAACAATGATTTGTTCGGCAATGGAAGCTGGGCGGATATTTTTGCTCCATCCCCTAATAGATAAACATCCATTCCTGCTTCCTCCAGCTCAGCCTGTGCTTCGGCGGCATCGGTACCAATATAATCAGGAACCACAAAGCCATTATTAGGCTGCTCGATTATTTCCTCCATCGTCGGAGTAATATTTAAATATTGAAGGCTTTGCTTCATAATCGTCGTAAAAATTTCCGCAGAAGGGGCCGAGCCGGTTTCATAGGCTTCAATTTTAGGCCGGTCCACCGCTACATAAACGACGACGCTCGGATCATCTTCGGTGCCATGCCGATAAATGAAAAAATATTATTTCCGTGGCCAGTCAAGTATCCGCCCCCTTCAGGGTTCCGTATTTGCGCTGTACCTGTTTTTCCGGCGACCTGGAAGCCTTCCAAATAGTACGGGCGTCCTGTCCCTTCAGAAGAGGAAATGACCTTTTCCATTAAATCAAGCATATTATCGGCTGTCTGCTCAGAAATTGGTTCCCCGGCGGCTTCCGGTTCATGCTGCTCTATGATTTCATTCGTATTGGCGTCAACAATCCGATCGATGACGTAAGGCCGCATCATTTTTCCGCCATTGGCAATCGCCGTAGCCGCTTGGATTTGTTGAATTGGAGTGACTGCGGTTCCTTGCCCGAACGCTGACGCAGCAGTGTCATACTGCGCCCCTCTTGCAATCAAACTGTTCGCTTCATTCGGCAAATCGATTCCAGTAGGCTGTCCGAAACCGAATTTCTCCAAATATTCGTAGTACTTTTCTGAACCTAGCTTTTCTAATGCAATTTTTGAGACAGCAACATTGGAGGAACGTAAAAACCCTTCGTCGTATGTAATCTCACCCCAGCCTAATCCCTGATTATGATCAGACACCGTGTCTGGGCCAATCGTTAACTGTCCAGACTGAAAATATTCCCCGCCATTATACAAGCCTTCCTCCATCGCAGCAGCGACGGTGAACATTTTCATCGTTGAGCCGGGTTCAAAGTGATCCGAGATCGCGAAATTCATATAATTAGTAATTTGTTCATATTCATTCGGGTTAAAGCTCGGTCGGTTACTCATCGCCAGAATTTGTCCCGTTTTCGGATCAGCCACGATCGCAACCATACGTTCCGGCTCATACTGCTCGTCGACTTTTGTCATCACTTGCTCTAGAGCCGTTTGTATATTTGAGTCAAGCGTTAAATAAATGTGATTGCCATCGTTTGCCGGTGTAATATGCTGATTTGGATTAGGCAAAGGGAAGCCTTTTCGATCTGCCCGGTATTCAATGACTCCGTCCTTCGGCTTAAGCTGTTCGGCGAGACTTCTCTCTAACCCCATAACGGCCTTACCTTCATTTCTATCCATGTAGCCGATCACGTGTGAAGCATACGTATGCTTAGGATAGTATCGCTTCGGCTCTACATGAAAATAAATACCGGGAAGCTCAAGGGCTTCAATCTCTTTCATTTGTGCATAGCTTAAGTTTCTCGAGCCGCTGCCGAGTTCAACTTGAAATCGGTCCGGACTGGACAACCATTTTTCCAGCTCCGATTCGTCGGTGTTAATAAGGGGGGCTAGGGCCTTTGCCGTTTCGGCGGGATCTTTTACATATGATTCGAAGTCTTTGTTTAACACAGCAAATACCGTATAGGAATTCACCTCTTGAGCAAGCGCACCCCCATTGCGGTCATAGATCGTTCCTCTTTTTCCTTTGATCGGTTTCGTTTTCCCCCAATTTTGTTCGGCCAAAGCTTCTAGCTCCTGACCATTGACTTCTTTAGAGACTTGGATAAATAGAACTCTTCCGAGGAGAATCGAAAATAGGACGATAAAAATAGCGAAGAGGACAACGGCGCGAACATTCGTGACGGCTCGTTTAATTTCCATAATAAGCTTCACCCCACTTGCTAGTATACTGTTAATGAAAACATCTGCATCCGTTGCTTAATTACATGAGTAAAGGAAGGAGCTGGATTCGAACGGACGCCATCTACCCGGTTACTTCACACTCTGCGGCCGTTGACAAACACCGGACTAGCCTCGCTTTTATCCAAGACGGCCTTAGCCTGAATTGGCCTATCAACCTTGTTCGGCAGGTGAAGAGTTATGCAGCAAACAAGGTTGAGCCAGCTTGCCAATGAAAAAACTAGTCCAAGTTTGAACTAGTTTTCATTGGTATTTGGATTAACGACTTTCACACGACCATCATCCAATGTCAACCCGTTTCCAAGAGCAATTTCTAATATTCGTTCTGGGCTCTTTAAAGCCTCAACTTCTTGATTATACCCCTCAACTAGCTCGGTTTGTCCACTGACAGTACTTTCCAAATGGGTGATATCACGATTCATCCCGTAAATCTTGGCGGAATTGTGAATAATCACTCCAACGACTAGAAAGGTCGCTAACGCCATAAGCGCGATTAATATTCTTTCTCCTTTTGTAATTCGTAAGCGTATACGGCGTACAACTTTTTTTCTTTTTAATCTCAGTTTGTTCTTGCTGTTGAATTTGTCGTGCAACCATACTCATAGCATGACCTCCTATCGTTTTTCAGCGATTCTTAATTTTGCCGAGCGCGAACGGTTATTCGCTTCAAGCTCCGCCTGATCCGGGAGGAGCGGTTTTTTAGTAACTACCTTTAGAATTGGCTCATAGCTTCTGGGATAACTGGCAGCCCTGGGGGTAATTCCGGACCTTTGCTCATTTCCTTAAACAGTTCTTTACAAATGCGATCCTCTAATGAATGGAACGTAATCACGCAAATCCGACCGTTTTTAGCAACGAGATCGACGGCTGCTCTCAAAGCTTCTTCAAACGCTCTAAGCTCATCATTGACGGCGATACGGATGGCCTGAAATGTCCTCTTTGCCGGATGTCCTCCTGTTCGCCTAGCCGGAGCCGGAATCGCATCCTTAATAATCTCGACTAGTTCAGTAGTCGTTTCAATCGGATTTTTCATGCGATATGCTTCAATTTTTCTCGCAATTTGTTTGGCGAATTTCTCTTCACCGTATCGAGCAATCATCGAGAGCAGAGAGAATATTCCCATTCGTTGACGATTTCATACGCTGTTAAGCTGGAGGACCGATCCATTCTCATATCAAGACCAGCTTCCTGATGGTAGCTGAACCCCCGCTCAGCCTCATCGAGCTGAGGTGAGGAAACGCCTAAATCGAATAACACACCATCGACGCTAGAAACGCCTCGTTTCTCCAACTCTGCGCGCAAATTCCTGAAATTGCTACGAATAAGTGTAAACCGACCTTGATAACGAGATAGCTTGTCTGCAGCGAATTGTAAAGCTGCCTCGTCTTGATCAAATGCATAGAGCTGCCCGTTTTCATTTAGCTTTTGCACAATGAACTCAGAATGACCAGCTCCACCAGTGTGCAATCGACGTAGATTCCGTCAGGGCGTATTTGTAAGCCGTCGACAGCTTCTTGCTTCAAGACCGTAATATGCTTAAACATCCCATCTCTCTCCTTAACCTTTCGATCGGGACTGGACCTTAACTACAAATCAAAATCAATTATGTTTTCAGCGATCTCGCTGAAGGATTCCTCTGATTCTGTAAAGTACTCTTCCCAATTTGATTTACTCCACACTTCCACCCGATTAGATACGCCAATAATGACACATTCCTTTTCGAGCTTGGCGTAATCCCGTAATGGAGCGGCAATGTTTACTCTCCCCTGTTTGTCAAGCTCGCATTCAGCAGCGCCTGAAAAAAAGAAACGAGTACGCCCGCGCGTCTTTTTTTTCGTAAATGGGAGACTTTTTAGTTGATCTTCAAGCTTTTTCCATTCTTCCAGCGGGTAGACAAATAAACAACGATCGAGACCTCGTGTAACAACGAACGAGGATCCAAGCTCATCGCGAAATTTAGAAGGAACAATCATTCTTCCTTTCTCATCGACGTTGTGCCGATATTCCCCCATGAACATCGTTTTTTTTCATCTCCCCCCACTTCTTACCCTTAAGTTACCACATCCCTCCACTTTGTACCACTATTATTTCATTTTTACACAAAAATAAAAATCCTGCACGTCAACAGGATTTTTTATCGCCTTCTTTAGACAGGTATTTTATACAAATTTTCACAAAAACAAGAGCTTATGACGGTCACTCGTTTCGACATTTAACTCCATTAATCGACGCATCCCGTCCTTTCCTACTAAATTTAGTAAAATTATTGGATGAATGACTCGTTCCTGTGGGCGCCCTAACGGATAAAGCCAATGCGCCGCTTCATCGAATTTCGCCAAAGAAGCTTGATGCTTTTGCTGAACAAATTGGTTCATTTTTTTATCGATAATTCGACTTGGTTTAATAGCAGGCCAAGGTTCTTCTTACTAAGTGATGCAATATTGGCATCCATTTCGGCAGCAAGCTGCTGCAACGGCTGATGGGCGCTTTCTACCGCCCCTTTAAGCTGACTAATCACAGGCTCGATTGGCCAGTCGTTATGCTCCCGTAGCCATTCTTCCTTTATCCGCTTGTCTTCACCTTTTAAAAACGGCTCGTAGCGATACCCATTTTCCGCCACCCACCGTTCGATCATTCGTGGTACGATCGTTACTTGGAGACGCGGCACGAGAGGAGGCACAGTAAAATCGAACGAATGAAACAGCGGGCGCAGCGTCCCCCAATAAGCAAGTTCCCCCGGACCGGCAACAAACGCCAACACCGGAAGCAGCCATTCCTGCATCAATGGACGCGTCACGACATTGTTGCTAAATCGTTCAGGATATTGCTTCGCTAAGCCAATAAGCTCTTCCCTGGAAAACCTTTGCTCTGTTCCCCTTAGCTGAAAGTAGCCTTGCTCGAAATCAAGTCGCAGCCTTTCACCGTCATGCTGATAAAATAAGTGTGCATTTTCGCTCTCTGTTTCTATCGGCTTCCGATAGCCTTGCTCGGTAAAAGCAGCCAAGCCTTGCTGTTGCATCTGCTGAATGTCTTCGATTCGTTCAAGCATTTCCACGAAAAAGGGAGCTTCGATTTTTCGTAATTCCGGATGATGCGAATCAAGTAAAACAAGGCCTTCCTCTTGAAATAGCCAATGCATCAGATGAGTAAAAAAAGTCGACATATGTTCTTGATTCAGCTGCCATACGTTCAATGGTATGAATAAGCGCAGCCGTATACTCGGTTTCCGGCAACTGCTTGAACAACTTCTGAAGCCAGGCTTGCAACGCCTCCTGCGATAGGTCTGTTTCGGAGGCTGCGTTTGCTTTCGCCGGAGCATCGAGCGAATGCTTATACCACCGTTCATCCTCTTGCATATAGACGTATCGAATTTCATCTAAATCATGATCCTCACCAGCAATCCAGAAGATCGGTACTACGGGTACAGACAATTCTTTTTCCTGCTGCCGGGCTGTAAGTAAAATAGTAATCGCTTTATATATTGTCAGCAACGGACCTGTCAACAGACCAGCTTGCTGTCCTCCGACAACGGCCACCGAGCTTTCGTTTTGAAGCTTATGTATGTTATGAATAACTGCAGTGTGATTCGGTAGTTGTTTGTGAACCTGAAGTAAGTGGCGATACAACTCAGCTCTGGCAAAGCTGCGCCCACTAAGCTGTTTCGCTCGCCTGGCGAATCGCTCACGCTCCTGTAACGGATAATCAAATAAATGCTTTACAGCAGGATTGCCATGCACATAATCGTGCAGGTGACAAGGAGCGTTTGAAAGATCTAGTTCCTTCACTTCCATTGCAGTAAACGTCCCTTCTACGATAGAGTGTTTTGCAGCAGAGGACTTGCGCTTTTTCAAATCAGTTCCGGCTTTCGCGGAAGCGATTTCCTCTGATTCTTATCTATCATAGCAAAAGTCAATCCGTCACTCCAATTAAACGACTTGCATCTGCTATACAAATATTCTGCTTATCAAGCCATAGCTGCACAGCAGTAAATACCCTGCCAGAAAAACTAAAAAATAAAGTCGCCATATCGCTCGAAACAGCTTAAAAATATAAAGCTCGTCTGCGATTTTCCAGTAAAATATCGTCACGGCAATGGCGATAGAAATCATTAGCAGCAAAATGATCGCTAAAAACGACCGGGACCACAACTCATACATAATAAAATAAACAGCCGCAATTAGAAAAATCGTGGTCCAATCGGAAGCGAAGCGCACGGCTCGACCCTTATCACGAGTCAATTTAACCGTTGTAATATAAAATCCGTACCACCCTAAAAGCGGAGCTGTAATCAGCGTAGCCAAAAACCAGGCAAATGCAGTTGTCAATGTGCCGCCCTCCCCCGCGTTTCAAATTCTTTTCCCTTGATGAGCTCATACAGCAACCGGACAGTCGGGAGCCGGTGCTCCCCTCCTGCCCGCTTGAGCACATATCCGCAAATCGCTTCGACCTCTGTCTGCATTCCCTGAACCAAATCGTTCAGCATTGAAGAGCGATTGGCTTCGGTTTGCTTACAAACCTGTTTCACATCCTCCCAGACTTCCGCATTGTTCGTCATTCCAAGTACAGCGCTGCCTTCTTGATATACCGTCTTGAATAAGGAAAAATAATATGGATTATGTAACAGCTCGCCGTTATTCACACCTAGTACGGCCGTTAGTGGGTTAATACACAGATTAACGAGCAGCTTTCTTTCAAGCATTGGCAGCCATTCTTTAACATACTCCATTGCAAGATCCGCTCCACCCTGCCTGATGCAAGCGCAGAAATGACGTCTCCGTCTCCCTTGACTACAGACCATTTTAATTGACCGACTCCGGTATGCTTAATTTTGTTATCGTCCATTCGCATCGCTCCGTGCTCAACGACTGCAACAGCTACTTCCGGAAAGGGGAGAGTCTGTAGCAGACCAACATGCGCCATTCCGTTTTGCAAAAACAGGATTGATTTGGCCGGATATCCCTTGCAGTGAGCTCCTCCATCACTTGTGCGATATGATAGGATTTTACAGCAACGATCAAACTGTCATACTGTTCGGATTTCATATCAGCTAAAGGCAAGCTCTCGATCTCGTTTCGCTCGCATTCACCATTTGCGCGCTCCAGTATCAAGCCAGCTTCCATAACCTTATTAGCTTGGTCTCGCCTTCTTGTCACGAGCTGAACATGATGCCTACTTGTAGCAAAAGAAGCAGCTACAAGCAGGCCGATGGAACCAGCGCCAATAATTGCTATCCTCATCCTAGCCTCCCCTTCCACCTCTTTGATAAAATTGTACCATATTTTATGCTTTTTCTACCTTTTTTTCATAAGATTCAGCTGTAATTTATTTTGACTTTTCAGCGCTTTCAGCTTATTTTATAGTAAAGGTTCAAAAGAACTCTTTTTCGTTATAACCACTCGACCGTACTATTTACTATGACAATCGATACGATAATCATAACGGTTTGACCGAATCTTTTGAGCACAATAACCCAAGGAGGAGCTTTATGGAACGCCACGAAGTTAAACGATTATTAATTAACTACAAAACCATTGAGGAATTTCAGAATTTCCGGCAATTCGGCGCGGCAGAGCTATCGATGAAAGAGGAATTAGAGGCGAACATGATTGAAAACGATAGCGACTCACCCTTCTACGGTATTTACTTTGGCAATAAGCTCGTTGCTCGTATGAGCCTTTACCAAATTGACGGAAAGTACGATCGCTATTTTGATCCACCGCAAAATTATTTGGAGCTCTGGAAGCTCGAAGTACTTGAGCCTTATCGAGGACAAGGATACGGCAAGGCCTTAGTTGATTTCGCCAAAGGCTTTCAATTGCCGATTAAAACAAACGGTCGTCAGGATTCAAATGAATTCTGGGAAAAGAATAACTTCCATGCCGTGACGTATCAACCTACTCGCGATCGCGGTGAAAACCCCTTCGTCTGGTATCCCGAAGGTGTAAACGAGCAAAAAAAAGCAAACGGATGAAATCGACTGAACATCATATCGGACAAAGTAAACCTTGAAATCGTTTCTGCCAATAAAAAGTGAAGACTTTGCATGAATGATCGAAAAGCTTCGCGAGTGCATAGAGCGAGAGGTTTCCAATTAAGCGTAAATAAAAACAAGCCTTCCTTTTTTATAAAAAAAAGAGGGCTTGTTATTTTATCGGGCGAAAAGCAGTGTTAGGCCTCGCCCTTTCCAAATGGTAGAGCGAAACAAAAGCTACTTAGTCCCATGCGCATTCGGCGAGCTCTGCTAAGCTTTCAACCGCTCGCCTTTTCACCGTATATTTCATATCGGCTCGATCCTTATAGGGAAAGCTTTCGCGCTCGTTCCATAATAGCTAGTAACGAACGATAATCATCCGTCATCGTTTGCTTTTCTTCCTTTACCTTATTCAACTTATCCTTCAGCGATTGATTTTCTTCTTTAAGCTGATTCATTTGCTCGACTATTCCTGGATCTGGTTGATTTTTGTGGTAGTCGGTCAAAAATACGATCACTTTTTCCATCGTTAATTCCGCAGCAGAGACGCTTCCTAGCTCTTTGCCAATATGTTCGGCCTGATCGGCCTGTTCCTGACCCGAGTCGGTCTCGCTTGCCCAAGAATCTTCAAGCTTGTTTGACTTTTTAGAAATTGAGCGTTGTTTTTTCGCTAAAGCAATGGCAGATTCATATTTTTTTCGGATTGTGGAATTCCACCGGAACCCACAAGCTGCGCTTGTTCTACTCAATTGCTCCCCAACCTCTTCGAAGGCTGCAAGCTGCGTGCTCCCCTCTCGGATGTGACGCAATACAACCTCTGCCAGAATCAAATCTTCATCAGTGCTCCATGCATCCTGACGAACCGTCGTCATATAACCCCTCCTTAATGTCCGTTTTGCTTATTCATATGCAAATACTAGAAAAGATAGACTTTGTTCTAGTAATATGTGTTCAAAAAGAAGGCTAAATCAGGCGAGGAGCCAATTGAACGAGGGATTTTCCACGAATCATTCAAATAAACCCGAATACGTAACAATAATTTCTTCTCGCCGTTACTTTAGCGATTTTTTTGAACAACCTCTAGTAAGGGATTATATCCTATTTTTCGTCCGACTATTCATCTTATTAAAATGTCATAGAAATAGAGCCTTTCTCTTCATCAAAGGCGATTGGCGAGTAGGCTGAATAAACGAACAACGATTCACGACGACACAATCAAGCGGAATATCAGCAAACTATCAATGAGCGCCATGCTATACGCCAGTCCATAGATGTTTGTAGTACTCCTGTTAATAAAGCTCCGGAGGTCTAGTATTATCCTTGTTTCCCCAAAGCCTCGAGCAGCTGCTAACTTCCTGCTTGAGCCTATGCTTAAAATGCTCGCGCGAAAAGCGATCGGTAAACCTCGCTTTATACATCTCCAACACCGACCGTTCTTGCTTCGTGTAGGTGGAAACCCATTCCCTTATACCTGTTTCAAACGATAACTCGTAGACCACACCTTGTAAAAAGCCTAGCTCCTGTGCTTCATCCGCTAAATACAGTCGACCGGAAATAAGCATTTCCATTGCTGCCGCAGAGGAAAGGCGCTCATACAGCATCGTTGCACCACCCCAGCCGGTTGCTTTTCCTGCGTTCCCTTGGCTGAACCCCACCTTCGCCTGACTTGAAGCAATTCGGAAATCGCAAGCAGTCGCAAGTTCAGCGCCCCCGCCTATCGCCACTCCGTTAATCGCTGCAACAGTCACCTTACGATTGAAAAATATTTTTTCGAGCACATGGGCCATTTGGGTTAGCATCCAGCTGGCATCCAGCTCTGTTTTGATTTCTTGAAGGGCAGCCAGATCGCCGCCTGAACAGAACGCCTGATTCCCTGCCCCGGTCAAAATGATAACCTTACTTTCATCGGCTTCAGCAATTGCCAACGCTTGCCCCAACTGCTTGATCATTTCGAGATCAATGGCATGGCGACGCTTCTCCCGATTGAGAATTATCCACGTTAAATCCCCTTCTTGCATGATTAACACCTTATCCAAGGCCGATCTCTCCCTTACTTGTTTTCTTCAAATTCTACTGTACAACAGGCTTGATAAAAAAAGAAGGTCAGATCGTATCAGGAAGCATCAACTACCTTCCCTTTAATGGCCTATTCGGAACGATAACGAAAAGGTGTCCTGCGGGAAATCTTTATGAACATCCTTTAAGTGTTCTAGGTATTTGTCAATCCGTTCTATTGGACAGATTGCTCTCAAAACATGAAAAAGAAGCAAAGAGTAGCTCTTTGCTTCACTAAATATCGATTATGATGTTATTTGCTGACAACGTCTTTGCCTTTATATGAGCCGCAAGCCCGACAAACACGGTGTGTAATTTTCAATTCGCCACATTCCGGACATTCAGTCATACCAGGTACTGCCAATTTATAGTGAGTTCGACGCTTGTTCTTACGAGTTTTTGACGTTCTTCTAAAAGGTACTGCCATCATTCCCACCTCCTTACAGGATTGAATTACTATGAAATGAAGGTCCGACACGAATCGGTGCTTCGATTTTCTTAATCTTTTTCAAAAAAACTTCGCTAAATCAGCCAGTCTAGGGTCAATACACTCACCCTTCTCTTCTTCCGTCACTAGCTGCCAATCCTTACCTGAAGGAGGAGCGGCAGGCTCTGATACATGCTCCGCAAATACTTGCATTGGAATCTCAAGCAGAATATGCTCTTTAATAACAGGAGTCAAGTCGATCCCATCACCAGAGACTAGACGTTCATCATCTTCCTGAAGCAAATACTCATCCACTTCCCGGAATTGTTCGGTAGCATGCAGATTAAACGGGAGGTTGACGTCCACCAACGTCCGCGCACACGGAAGGACTAGCTCACCTTTTATCGTAAAATCAAAGGTGTAAACTTTACTAGAATACGTTATTTTTCCATTTATAACAACAGTAGAAACCGAACGAATTTCCTGATTCTGTTCCTTTAGTTCGTCTAAAGCAATTGATTTCTCAAACTCAATCGGTTCTCGTTTTGCCGCTTGTAATTGCCGCAAAGTCCATTTCATTATCGCATCACCCCTAAGGCAACAAAAGTAATTATAGCCTTACGCTTTTTGTTTGTCAACCTTTTTTTCTTTACATCGTTTCGCCTATAATAAGTATCAGCAATCATAAGCAAGGAACGGCTTATCGGCTCGACAACGTCCACCCCGAAGCTTCATAGACGTTGTCGCTGAGGCCGCAGCAAAGGTAAAAGAGCACAGAGGAGGAAGGCTTTTGAAAACAGTCGGGTTAATCGTAGAATACAATCCGTTCCACAACGGCCACTTTCATCACGTGAAGCAGGCAAGAAAGCAAACGGAAGCCGAGCTCGTTATTGCAGTCATGAGCGGCTCTTTTCTTCAGCGAGGCGAACCCGCCCTCGTCTCTAAATGGCAGCGCACAAAAATGGCCTTGGCTGCGGGAATCGATCTCGTTGTTGAGCTCCCTTACGTTTATTCTACCCAGAAAGCGGAGATTTTTGCAGAAGGAGCGATTCAAGTTCTTGACGCACTTCAGGTCGATTCAATCTGCTTCGGGAGCGAATCAGGGAGATCGCCCCTTTCTTTGAATTACTTTCCTTCATGCAAGCGCACCGGCGAGACTGGGATAAATTGATTCAGCAAAAGATGAAGCAAGGAATGAGCTACCCACAGGCAGCGGCCCAAGCCTTTACCGAGGTGAAGGCGCCAAAGCCTCAACTATCGCTGCGTGAGCCGAATAACATCCTCGGCTACCATTACATAAAAGCGATCGACGATTTGAATGCTAATATCCAAGCGTTCACGATTCCCCGAAGCGAAGCAAAGTATCACGATCAAGAATTACCTGAAGCGACGATTGCGAGCGCAACGAGTATTCGAAACGCGTTATCGAATCATTCGAGCCTCAATGCGATTAACCGATTTATTCCTGAATTTACGGAGGAGCTTCTCGCCTCATATGAGCGCGACAATCGCTTGTGGCATTCGTGGGAGGACTATTTTCACCTTTTACGCTATCGTCTTTTAAGTTCTAGCGCAGAGCAATTAGCACAAATTTATGAATGTGAGGAGGGGCTGGAATTTCGCCTGAAGGAAACGATAAAGTCGCAACGTCGTTTGAGCAATGGATGGAGCGATTGAAAACGAAGCGCTATACCCGAAATAGATTGCAACGGTTAGCGACCCACCTTTTAACTAATACCTCGAAGCAAGAGATGAGAGACGCCCTTTCGATTGCTCCCCTCCCGTACATTCGCTTGCTCGGTATGAGTACTTCGGGACAAGATTATTTAAACCAAATCAAAAAAACAGCTCAAGGTTCCGCTGCTCACTCGCTTTAGTCAAGCCGATACGAGCATAGGTGTTATCGAGCAACGGGCGGCTGCCGTCTATTGGTCAATACTTGCTCCGTCGCTCCGGACGAAGCGCGAGCATGAAGAATATAGCACCGCACCGATTCGCTCAGAGAAGCTTTGAAACCGCCAGGAAGAGCGGGCGATCGTCTTGGGACAGATCGCTAAAAGAGCGTTCCGTTAATAAACGGATCGGACACGTTGCTCTTCACGTCATAAAATCGGTAAAAATTCGTTGTCTACCGATGCTCTCGTATGAACGCGATGACGAGCCTGGTTGAACAGGCAGTAAAGCCCCCTCCTCCCAAAAGTTAAGGTGGGGGCACTGCGTCCCTGCTTCGTTTAACTAACCGTAGGGAAATGCAGAAATTTCCGTTTTTGCTCAGACCGATATACTAACCGGGGCGCTGGAAGCGGAGCAGCGTAAGCCGAAAACAGAAAGGCCCATTGCTTTTCTCATCCCTTCGGCTCGAGCTCCTCCAAAAATCGGATCGCATCGTCAATCGTGTCGACAGGAACGATTTCCATGTCTGAGTTAATATCTGCTACAGCTGCAAGTGCCTCCTCATAATTCGATTCCGGCTTCCCTTCTTCGTTAGGAGCAAAAAAATACTTCAGCTCCCGCTTTATCGGCCGCAAGAACCTTCAATCCTGCCCCTCCGATTGGTCCAACGTTCCCTTCTTCGTCTATCGTTCCAGTCCCAGCTATTTGATAGCCTTTCTTCATATTTTCATCGATGAGCTGATTGTATATTTCCAATGAGAACATTAAGCCGGCTGACGGGCCGCCGATTTCTTTTGTCTCGATGGATGTCTCAGGCTCAAAGGTAACGTCTCGATCGGTTACCGGATTGCTCAAACCGATTCCAGTTCGTTCTGGAGGCAACTGAAACGACTCAGGGAACGGTGAAAAACCGATTTCGATGACTTCGGTCTGCTCGTCCCTTTCGATCGTTAAGTGAACCGTCTCCTCGCTGCTTTTGTCCGTAAGCGAGTCGATGAGCTGTTCCGCTGTCTCGATCGGCTCTCCGTCTAGAGCCACGATCCGATCTCCGGTTTCGAGTAGCTCGCTTGCCGGCATACCCTCAATAATCGACGTAACCAAAGCACCGTGATACTCATAATCAACGGTTGCTCCCGCCGTTTCGTAAGCGATAATTTTTGCTTTCTCCTGCGAGTCGGTCATCATTACAGCTTGCCGATGACGGTATTCGTCTTCCGACTCCCCTTGAAAACGCACATCTTCTTCAGGATGCAGGACGCGATAAGGCTGAGGTGAGCCACATATAAAAGAAAAGGTTGGCTTTGCCCATTCTCACCGTTGTCAGCATGAATGATCCTTCTTTGTCAACACCGTGATCCACTTTAATAATTTCATCTAAGATAACCGCCTGACCCGGTTGGGAATAGTAATAAGGTAAATAATAAAAGTTTAACGCTAAAAGAACGATCGCAAGGACGATCCATCTTTTGCGTATTTTCAGCCGTCTAGTCTTGCTCATGCTTGTGCTCCTTCCAATTAACGATCCGCCTCTTTATTTGCTCCATCTGCTTATAGGCAGCTTCTTTGCCACTAGCAATCAAATGTTCAACATCCTCAAAAGCGAAGGGATTCGTATATTGAGCTAAAGGACGAATCATCACCTCGCAATCAAACGCCTGATAACGCGTAACTTCTCGCGCCATTATATCCATGCTTTGCATAATGACATCGTAAATATTTTTCACTTGCAAATCGCTTCTAAAAACAGAAACGTCAACGGCAATTGTCAAATCAGCGCCCATTTCTTTGATGATAGAAATCGGAACTCGATCGATCACTCCTCCGTCAATTAAGAGCTGTCCGTTGAGCTTTAATGGTACAAAAACGCCCGGAATCGCTATGCTTGCCCGAATCGCTGTTGCAAGATCGCCTGATTGAAAGACGACTCGTTCGCCCGTTTTTAAATCGGTCGCTACGACAGCTACCGGCCGTGTTAACTCCTCGAACTGTTTACCTTTGGCAAGCAGCCTAATAAGCTCAGTGACTTTATTCCCAGCAATAAACCCTAGTTTCGGTACAGTAAAGTCAAGATAATATTTTCGGCGAAACAGTGTGGCAAAGCGCTGCATCGCTTCTGGCGATTGTCCGACTCCATATAATCCGGCGACAAGTGCTCCCATACTGCTTCCCGCCAAAAAGTCGATCGGGATCTCCTCAGCCTCCAACGCCTGTAAAACGCCGATGTGAGCAAAGCCTCGAACTCCTCCGGCGCCTAGTGCCAGACCTATTTTCGGACGATTTTGCTCCACGGTAATCATCTCCTATCTTACGATTAATTACGGCCATTTACAATCATATGGTCTATTACAGACTTGTAGACGTATATTTAAAAGTACAGATAAGACTAGCTCTCCGTTTATGTTTTTCGACGTGAGTAACGTGCGTAATCACCGTTCTTTTGTGCCATTCAGACAATGCACGAAAAAGCTCGCTCCAACCGGTTTGCTGAAGGCTCGGCTCCTGCAATCTACCGTTCTAATTTGAGGATGACCTACTAAAGTGATATTTTCAGCTTTACATTTTGACATGCAGAAGCCAATTTATATTTTTCTTTCTTATGATAAAGGAGGGCCCGCTTTCTATGCGTTCAGAAGTGACAAACACAGTATTACTCGCAGCTGGCGCGAGCATTCTGGCCGCTTCGCTCATGATTTTTCCAAAAGAAGCGCTTGAAGCCTCGATTAGAGGCTTGCATATATGGTGGGATGTTGTCTTCCCTTCATTACTCCCATTTTTTTATCGTTTCCGAGCTTTTGATCGGCTTCGGTGTCGTTACATTTATCGGTACCTGGCTTGAGCCGCTTATGCGCCCATTGTTTCGCGTTCCTGGGGTCGGCGGCTTCGTTTGGGCAATGGGACTTGCCTCCGGAAATCCAGCGGGTGCGAAGCTAACTGCACGTCTCAGAAAGGAAAACAAAGTGAATCGCATCGAGGCAGAGAGGCTCGTCTCCTTTACGAACTCCGCAAACCCGCTATTTATTTTCGGCGCGATCGCTGTCGGTTTTTTTCCATAACCCTGACCTTGGCATTATTCTTGCGGCTGCTCATTATCTTGGCAACCTTTGTGTCGGACTGTTTATGCGGTTTTATGGACGTAAAGAAGAGCAACGACTGATCACGACGAAGGAAAAGGCGGAGCGAATGACATTAGCGGAATCGTTGAAGCTGACCCATCAGGAGCGCCTCCGGGATGGAAGACCGCTAGGTAAGCTACTCGGAGACGCCGTCCAGAATTCGATCCAGACTCTATTAATGATCGGTGGCTTCATTATTTTGTTTTCTGTTTTGAATAAGCTGCTTAGCCTTGTCGGAATTATCTCGATACTAGCCGCAATCACGACATTCGTATTTCAGCTGTTTCACTTACCCGCTGAGCTGAGCGTACCGTTCGTTACAGGCTTATTCGAAATGACTCTTGGCGCTCAAATAGCGAGTGAAGTCACAAAAGCCGCCTTGCATGAGCAGATTATCGTCACTAGTTTTTTTCTTGGCGTTTTCTGGTTTCTCCATCTTGCACAAGTCGCCAGTATTTTAGCAGAAACCGATATTCGGTTTAAACCGTTTTTTTTGGCCCGAATTGTCCACGGCTTTTTTTGCATCATTCTTTGCTCTGATTCTTTGGAAGCCGCTCGTTCTAAACAAACAATCGGCTGAAACGGATTCAGTCTCGCTTCCAGCCTTTATGGCCGATACGGCTCATACATGGTTTGAGCATGTCTGGCTCTTGATTGTCCAATACGGTTCGACCTTTACGCTCATTATGCTTCTTCTCTCCATCTTCATCTGACAAGGCGTGCTCTCGGCTGAAGAAAGAGGCACGCCTTTGCCTTTTCGGGCGTTGCCAAGCGGAAACGGCATCGCACCTGATTTAGCATTCCAGTTGCTTCGATAGAGTCACCTGACATGCGAAGTCGAGCTCCGTTCATTAGCGACGTAAAAACTTTTTATGTAATGCATCAGCGACAGCAGCAGGCACAAGATCGGACACGTCCGCTTCGAATTTTGCAACTTCTTTGACAATGCTTGAGCTCAAATATGAATATTGATGATTGGTCATCATAAAGAAAGTCTCAAATTCGGGACCTAGCTTTTTATTAATTGACGCAGCTTGCATTTCGTATTCAAAATCGGAAACTGCACGTAAGCCGCGAATAATCGAACTTGCCTTTTTTTTCCTTCATATAATCGATAAGAAGGCCGTCGAAAGAATCAACCTCAACATTTTCCAAATGCTTCGTCACATCTTCGAGCAGCTCCACTCGTTCCTCAATCGTAAATAGCGGCTCCTTGCTGCGATTGTTCAAAACGGCAACGATTACCCGATCAAACACTTTGGCGCCTCTCGTAATAATATCTAGATGCCCTAGCGTCACCGGATCGAAGCTTCCTGGACAAACAGCCGTGCTTTTCTTCATCGCTCAACAGCTCCTCTCCCTTTTGTAAAAATCGATATTGTTGTGTCTCCGTACGATTCCTGCTTCCATAAGAAACTAGATGCAATCGCTTCGGGTAGCTTTAACGTTGAGGAATGCTCAGCAACAACCTTTCCGTCTTCGGTCAGTAAGCCATTCTCGTCAATGATTCGAATTTCCTCAGCTAGTTTCTGCCTTGCATAAGGCGGATCAAGGAATATATAAGAAAAGCGCAACTTTCTCTTTATGAGCGCTTTTAAAGCCCTTGTGGCATCGTTACAAAATACTTCGGCTTGCTCCGAATATTGACAGCTTTGTAGGTTCGCTTTTATCGTCGCGATTGCCTTTCGATCGCGATCGACGATGACAACATGCCCCATCCCTCGGCTTAACGCTTCGATTGCCAAGCTTCCGCTCCCCCCGTATAAATCCAGTCCGCTACCGCCATCAAAATAGGGACCTATCATATTAAAGAGCGATTCTTTCACTTTATCTGTCGTTGGACGTGTCTTTAAGCCTGAAACGGCTTTTAAGGTCAAGCCCTTTCGTTCTCCAGCTATTATTCGCACAATGGCCACCAGTCCCTTTCCTGTTATCATTTCGCGATAAAACATAATGTATACTGTTAGAGTTTTCACTTTATCCTATCACAAATGTCGTGCGATGGCAGCTGGCCGCAAAAAACTTGTTTTTGTCCCGAGTCTGTTAATGTTCCTGCCTGGGCGTCCTAATTCCTTTTTTCTCGTTAATGTATAAAGAGGAATAGGGATGGTGATAATTATAGTAGCAGCATTGATCCAATGCTGCGACAACCGTGGAGAAGGCTTACGTTTCCCCATAAGTTCTTCCTCCGGTTTCTCCTCTCCCATAGCCTGGTACATACTGGTGTGTATGTGTATAGGCACCCCGTAGGGCATGTCCATACGGGGGTTTTTTTCTGCTTTTTCAAGGCGTATGGTGAGCTTTCGTACGAAAGGATCCAAACTCGATAACCTTGACTTTAACGAAGAAAAGCCGCCTCTTACTGAGAGGCGACCTTTCGCTGCTTTCGCTTTTCGCGTAAAAAAAATTCGTTCTGGCAACAGGAATCACTTTATTTTTGACAATAAATACGTTGATTAACAATAAGGCAGCGCTGGCGAGAAACACTCCACGGACCCCTAGCGACGTTGCGAACCAACCGCCGATGATCGGTCCAATCATATTTCCTAGATACATTGCGCTATTGGAAAAACCATAGGTTCGGCTTTCCATTCCTTCCGCTGAGTGTAGACGAATTAGCGTATTAGCAGCAGGCAGCAACCCACCGAGACATAAGCCAACGAGAAAGCGCAGCAAAATCAATTGCCATATTTCAGTAATAAACGCCTGAGGAACAGAAAATAAGGCAGCACCCATTAATGAATAGATTAAGATTTGATGGGCACCTTTCCTATCGCTAAGCCTACCGAGAAACGCAGAACTAAGCATATTCGCGAACCCTAACGCCGAAACAGCGAGCCCGGCAAAAAAATGCGACATTCTGAGCCTGAGTCAAATCTCCGACAAACAAGGAAAGCTGTGGATTAACTCCCATAATCGCTAACTGAATCAAGAACACTACTACATAAAGGGAAAGCACCGGCTTCCGACTCGTCACAGTTTTAAAATCGCCAAACGTATTTGTTTTCTCCTCATTTTTATTCGGCGTGAAGTCCTCCTTCACGAAAAATAGCGCCACGAGCGCTGCGATTAAAATCCCGGCACCAGTCATAAAAAAGACCGCTCGATAACCGAACAGATCTGCCATTAAACCGCCGAGTAAAGGGCCACAAATTGCACCGGCAACAGCCCCTGACTGTAAAATGCCTAGTGCATAACCGACCCTTTCCTTCGGAGTATTCGTAGAAATTAAAGCGATCGAGGCTGGAATAAAGCCGGAAATTACTCCATTTAACAAACGTAAAAGCAACAAGCTGACCGGTCCTGTCGCAAAACCCGTCAAGCTGATCACGAGCGCCATTCCAAAGCCGGAGCGAAGAATCATCATTTTTCTTCCATGACGATCTGCTAGACGACCCCAAAATGGCGAAAACAAGAAAGCTGTAAGGAAATTCGCACCAAAAATAACCCCAACCCACATATTCAGGCTGTCTGGATTATGAACCCCCAATTCCTGTAAAAAGAGCGGCAAAAAAAGGCATTATCATTGTCATTCCGCCCATCACAAGAAACTGACAGCCAACTAAAATAAACAAATTCCTTTTCCAATTATTCAATTCGCTCACATCCTCATCGCATCTCTATTATATATTTCGTTTAGCGAAACAATCAAGCTTGATGCTTTTGGAAAAGGACCTATCATTACTCATTTATCTGCAAATACTTTCTATTTTCAACCGTTTGCATACAAAGCAGGCAGCTAGCTATTCCCCACTCTTTGCGTGCGGCTTTGCTAAAGCGGAGCACTATGCCGCAGCCACAACCTGATCCGGAATTGGATTACACGCTGCGAGCACTCACGTTTCACCAAGCTGAACCTGTGGAGAAACAAATGAGGCTCGCTCCCCCTTTTTCTTAAAAAGGAAGTCCTGTACTCCTTTCGCTTTAAAATACAAAAAACCAGGCGCGCATCCGCCTGGCTAAATTCCCATTTTATAATCGTATTCCTTTGCTTTATCCGGCTTTGCATTATGATACTCTGTCTTAATAAACGGTCGCATCGACAGCTTCACATCACGGACAAAATGTAAGGACTTCAGCTTTTCGACTGTTTCCTCAGCCTTATCCTGATCGCAATAAAAATGACATACTTCATTTTTTTCGATACGTAATGAACGTGACCAAATCGCCTAAGCTGACGAGCAAATTTAAGCGATGTCAGCCAGACTGATACACCTTGTCGATTGCCAACAAACATATTGGGTTCTCCTTTATCCGCATTCTGTCATTCATTCTAGCATGAAGTGTACACTGTCATCAACCGTATTTGTTTGAAGAGGGCATTCGTACCCTTTGTGCCTTCACTCCCTCTCTTAACTTTTCCAGCGATTTGCTATACACTTTAGTTGGAGCGAAAATAAGTCACGATGATCCGTTCGAGATGGGGTGAGATCCGTTGGATTTAGAAATGATTTGGCAACAATTCATGCAACAGTTCAGTCAAGACGAATCGGTAAAAACGATCGAACGAAAAATATATAGCGGCTATTCCTTTCTGTATATTTGCTCTACTGCTGCCAAAGACAAAATAGAACTGAAGCTAAGTGAGAGAGCTGGCCTGGCGATGCGCGGAAAACAGCTTCGGGCCGAGTTCATTTTTGTCAGAGTCCATCAAGGAAAGCTAGTTTATCGTGCGCGCTTCTATGTTCCCTTAAGAAAGCATTTCTGCTGCGGCAACGGCTGTACGGACTGTATTCGCTTTCATCCGTAACGCAGAAACTTAGTCTATCCTCCTCCGAAAAGTACCCTCTGATTTTTTTAAAAAAATATTTAAAATTCCCCAACACTTTTCGTTTTCCATACGTTATCTAAATGAAAATACAGAACAGAGTGAGTGATTAGATGGAAGTGAGTGATTTATATGAACGCTTAAAAGACGATCTCGACCGCTTTTCTCGTTCGATTGCCCGAAATGAGCAAGAAGCATACGATTTAGTTCAAGAGGCAGTGCTAAAGTCTTTACACGATAAGACTTTACTCGCTTTACCAATGTATAAACAAAAGGCCTGGTTTTTTCGGGTAATGAAAAATCAATTGATCGATGCGCGGCGCAAAGAAAAACGATTGACCGATTGATGATGATTACGATCCCCCAGTGGCCGCTTTAGCAAGCAGCCAGCTCGAAATGACTGAGCTTCTCGCCCACTTGCCTATCGATTTAAACGATATTGTTTTCAAACGCTTTTGGCTCGGTATGACGAGCCAAGAAATAGGAAAACAGCAACAAATTCCTGCATCAACTGTTCGTTACAAGCTACGAATGGCTTTGCAAATTCTTCGCACGAAACTAGAGGAGGAATAAATCCATGAAACAAAACATCGGAAATGTCGGCTTTCTTGATTTAACGAAGGCAACAAAGGAAAGTATTCAAAACATCGAAAAAAATTGGGAATGTCGGAATGGTTATATATAAAGCTGGAGATCCCACCTGTTAACGTTACTCAGTATCGGGAATATCGGGAATAGCATCGCACTACCTCATGATTTTACGTTTTATACAGGCACTCTTACGATCGATCAAGCTACTTAGATTCACTTCAAGCGACAGTGAAAATTTTAGTTAACGGCTCCGTAATTATTGACCAAGAGATTAACCCTGAGCACGCTAATCTTGAGCGAATTCATTTAATAATAAACGGAACTATTTATGTCCCTACACAGATGGCCAGCCTTGCCAACCGTTTGATGAAAGAAGGGACAGGACAAATCGAAGTCTATGAAAGCTCGCTACCACGGATAGTAAATGGCAAATTCGAACTCACCAATTCGTTCCTCCACTCGCTTGAAACACCTACACAATTAAAGGTGAACGGAAAGCTAAGCATGTCTTCAGATTTGGACCTAGATTTGTTTGCAAAAAAAATTAGCAAGCTAGAAGTGCATGGTGTCATCGAAATTTATCAGCATCAAGAAACAGCATTCTACAAAAAAAACGCGTGACTTGACCGGCTGCTCTGTTCAAGTCATCCCAGAAGGATACCAAAAATTCAATAAAAGCTTAACCGTGAACAGCCGCTCGATTCGTCGCTTCAATCAGCTACGAATGTACACGAATAAACCGCTGTTTATTGACCCGACTGTCACGAGGGAAGCATTCTGCTCAGCATTTGAAACAATTCATACAACATCGCTCATTGTTTGCTCGGACGAAATTGAGGATTTAGTCTATGAACGCTGCACGGTTCTTGAGGCAGACATACTGCCTTATGAGCATGCTTATATTTTCATCGAGGGAGAGGAAAGCTGGTCCAACGAACAGTTTCTTGTATTGGAGAAACCGACTACTTTTGTTATTAAAGGTCAGCTGACTATCGAGGATGATGTAGAGGAAGCCATCCTTACTGAAAAAATCTCCTCAATTGATTTGTACGGTCAAATCATTACAGCGAATGCCAGAGCAAAAGGCATACTCCAAAAAGCGCTCCGAGTGAAAAACGGAACCATTGTCACGGGGAAGCAACATGAGGGGAAATTTCATAAAAACGTTGCCCACCTAGTTCTTTAATGAAAAGAGCCATCCCTTTTAACCCATTGGGAAATACTGGAGTGCTGTTTCACTACGACTGTTTATTGAGATGACTAAAGGAAAGCGGGCAGGAAGATTCCATTTACAGCTTAGTTCTTGACCGGTAATGCTTGTCATCCGAGCTAGGGGGCCACGAAGATAAAGTGAAGCTTTCAGTAGGATGTTTTTACCCCTACTCCTCGCTGACGACTAGTAGAGCGTCTCGAGAACCGGCCAATTATCCACCAAACACGTTTATTTTCACTTAATTCTCGAGGTTAGGCTTTTCTTCCTGCGTATTCGAGATGAAAGGAGCGCCATTTAATGCTAGATCCCAACGAAATGCTCTTCAAAGAGCGAATTCGTGAGCTGAGACGAGAGTTTGCGGAGGACAATAGAGTAAACGTTGCTCGTATGCAAAGGAAAAAAAATGCGTGAGTATAAAAGTAGAAATCGTTTATTTGCTGCAACGAGCAGTAAACTTCTAAACATCTTCTCCATATTATTAAAAAGGGAGAAGGTTGGCGGAAAAAAAAGAGAGGCTGTTAAATAGCCTCCCTTTTAGCTTTATCGATGGTTAACCACAGCTACAGCCTTGACCAGAGCCGCATCCGCCACTACATGACATATTGTCAAAAAATGGATTTCCTGTCGGAACCTTAATCGTATCAGATACAGCGTGGGCTATTAAACCACTCACTTCATTGAGCAGTGACTCCAGCTCACGCTCCGCTTTTCTAAAGGCAGCTACTGAAGGGTTAACGTCCATCTCGCGCTTTAGTTTGCGAATCTCAGCAGAGACTGTTTTGTAATCTGGATGATATCTTCCAAAGCGTTGAACCTCTTCGTGCTGCAGCTTCATTTCATTAAAGCGGCGAATTAACTGCTGGGCGGTCCCATCTGCTTGAAGCTGTTGTTTCTTCATGACATAATCGGCAAAGACATCTGATTGAATAATTGCCTTTCCTAATTTGTCTGTTTCATCCAACAGCCCGACCGTTGTCATGGTAGCAAGCATCGCCACACCCCCTTGAGTGATTATATCATAAACCTTATTTAATCTCACAATTTCAAGCACGATGTAATACGAGCACTTCTATAATATTACCGCATATTTTCGATCCTACAGGGGCATTTCCCCTTCAGCAGCTGAAGGGGAACGTAATCGGAGGACTCCCTTTGCTGGACCCGACTCAGACGAATCGTTCCGCTGCAGGGCGAAGAAAAGAAACACACATTAGGAAAGACCCTCTATCAAACGGTTACAAATGGGCTTCTTTCGAAAAACGATAGAAGCGGTGCTGTTTTAAGGGCTGACGATTAATATTTATATCAGTTCGTCCCCAAAAACGGATGGCGGGTTTGTCACTCGATGCTTCTACTTGCAGTTACGAGCTTCCTGGCGGGTTTGTTACTCTTCGCGCGCTTGTTACTTCTGCGAGCACTATTAGGGCTTGTCCGCCTTTCCTCGAGAAGTTGAAGACCGATAATACACTTCGAAAAGCCGTTTAAGCGCTCCGCTTATTGGTTTCTATAATCGGTACATTTTATTCGGTGCGCGGCGTCCGTTAAGCCCCTACGTTGACGGGAGAGCAACATTCCGGACGCTGCGCCGAGAAACAATTTATTTCATATTAAGGGCCTGGGTTCACTAACCCTTGTGTTTGTTCAACCGTATTTTGCCCCATTTTTAACATTTCGATAATTGTCATCACAAGTCCTAACTGGTTTTGCATTTTTTTCCACTCGTTGCGGCAATGTCCGTCCATAAAAGTAATTTGCTTCTTTAATAAGCTGGGGCACTTCCTCCGGATAACGGTTCAACGTTCTGTACCATGAAGGGTTTTGTCGAATAAATTGTCGCAGTTCGGGTTGTTCAAACAGAAGTTGCTGGATTTCCATTCGCATTTTCATTCATGCTCCTTACTCAGTCTCGCCGAAAGGAAAACGGAAATTCGTTCGGCGGCCTTTGGCTTTGATTTCCGGGCCGTTGAAAGGTTTGGATGACGTTCTGGACATTTGAAAGTAACGAGCTAAACTGGGACAGGTGGTTTTGCAGGTCTCTACATTCATTGACTTCATCATATCCATAATTTGTCCTAACGTAGCCGATGCTTTCTCGTTTGTACTTTCTTCGCTTTTTGTTTCTTCTTCCTCCTCTCCGTTAGCTGGACGTTTATAAGCTGTCCATTGTTCATGCTCAGCTCCAAGTATCGACCATTCTTCATAAAAATCCTGCAATTTTTTTTTATTGGCTGAAACCTCTTTAGCAATCAATGGATGCTCAGTGACAAATTTCTTGAATTCTTGGACAGAAGAGTGCAAGCTCTCGTTAGACTCCACGTTACCTCTCCTCCTTTTATCCATTCTTATTTATAGTTTACATAGAAGCCCAGTCCAGCGTTCGCCCATTTTTTTTAAGGTATCCACGGCGTCATAAAGTTTTGTGTATAATAGTCACGGAATACGCCTACTCCAAGAAAAGTGAATTCTTCATGAAGAAGGTTCACACGATGACCTTCGCTATTTAACCAGCCTTCAACAGCAGCAAGTCCATCAATATAATGAGCCGCAATATTTTCTCCGGCATAATGGACAATTACATTGCCTTTCTCGAGACGAGCCGACAAATCACCGCTCTGAGGTGAATGATGTGAAAAAAACTGATGTTCATTCATATCCTTGCTATGAGCGTACGCAACTTTAGATACGTCCTCATCCCAATCAAACGGTTCGAGGCCATGGCGTGCCCGGATAACGTTCGTCAGGTCAAAGATTTGCTTTTCTCTTCCAGCCTCGATTTCCTTCCATTCGTTTTCACTATAATTAGTTAGCTCAGCCAAATTTCCGCGATACGTAATCGAATAAGGCTTTAACCTGACGAGAACCTCCTTATTCATCATACGCACACTCGACAGTCGATCCGTATGACGATCGAAGTATAATTGTAGAAATGTATCGCCAGCTTGAATTAATGGGCGCATCCGAAGATCGTCACTGTCTAATTGAAATTCATAGGTCCCCTGCTCGGTTTGGACGGATACAGCATCGTTAAAATCAACTTTTTCTGCAATCTCTCCATACGTACTGCCGAGCGAGAAATCTTCATCCCGTAATGCCGGTCCGGAAAAAAAAGGCAGTGACAACGGAAGCATCCTCCATGCCAAGCTGTAAATATGCTTGTTCAGAAATAGGATAAATCCACCAATCGTAGCCGTAGGCGGAGAGGTCGATCCGTTCCGGTTCACCGAACTTATCCTTCACATTTGCTTCCGTTAAACCGATTAATTGTTCCTGCTCGAGCAGTTGAACATTTTTTTTCTAACTTTTCTTCTGCTGGCTGTTGATAAGACAATACCTCTTCGAATACTTCCTCTACCTGCTCCTCTTCATCTATAGATGAACCTGAAAACCATTGATTCAACTTATCCTTATTGATGTATTCATATATTGAGACAACTAAAAATAGTAAAAGCAGAATGCCAATAGCTAATAATTTCTTTTTCATTCTATCGCCTTCTCTCTAGATACTTTTCCTTCACGATATCATTTTCGAATACGATAGCCGCTTTTCCTTTCTCTAATATTGTAACCTTCTGTCTATTCACTTGAGAGCGTTTGTCGAAAAAATAAGTGAGGAAATTAATTGTCCATAAAAATTCACCTTTACCGTTTGCAACAGAAGCTTTTTCGTACTATCATAAGAAAAGGAAGCAGTTAACCGTTGAAGGAGGGTTATCCATGAAATTTGATCATATTGACATTGCAGATAAAGAAATGAAATTTGAAACTCTACATTATGCAGCTGAACAACTCGGGTTTGTTCATGCAGAACAATGGGATTATGAACGCGTAATATTCGATTACAAAATCATAAACAAAGGTGACGTGTATTATTTTCGCGTTCCAGCCTATGCAATCAAAGGTGATATTCCAAAGGATGACACGATTGTTAAGCTAATGACACCAGTTTTAGGTAAATACTATTACCCGCATGGTGTAGAGTATGAAGAGGAAACATTTCCAGAACCTGTTGTCAATAAGTGCAACCACAAGCTGGAATTACTAAAGGCTAATCTTGAAAAAGAAGAATAATGCCGGGGTACATAACAAACAAAACCAGGAAAGCATCGCCTTTCCTGGTTTTGTTTGTTCAGACTATTTCTCGACAATTAAAACAACTCTAAAGGTCCCGTCTCCTCCTTCTGCCAATTCAAACTGTACGTTCCGATTTATTCGCTCCGATTCATTGTCGTTAATAAGCTCAATTTCTTCATGGACATCGACAAAGTAGGCCGCCTCCTGATCCCAATAAACCTCACCGACTTCAAAGGAATGGAGCTCCTTTACTGTTCCCTCACGATGTAAATCTTCAATATAACTGCTTAATGAATGATAAAAGCTCGTATTAGGAATCAGATAATCCTCGACAAGCTTAAGATCTCCCTCGTTCGCCGCAGCGATCATATGCGCTTTATATTCAGTCACATATTGCCTGATCGTCTCTGCTTTTTTTTCATCGGCTAACACTACAGAATCCGGTTCGGATCCACACGCAGCCAGGATTAACATCATGCATACCGGGACAATCATCCACTTCTTCCTTATGTTCAATATTACCTGCCTCCGCTTCCAGTAAAAGTGACCCTCAGATGGGATATTTCAGGCCGCACACAGTGCTCGTACAACCCTCGCAACAGAGCACCCGTTTCTTGTCTCTAATTAACTAGAGAAAAGGGGCTTATTTTCGTCACGCCACAATTTTATTAAATCTTGGCTATCGAACCATTATACCATACCCTTTCAGGCATATGCCGATTCGATCTAGGTCAAGTTTTTGAACAAAAAGAATTGTTACTGTTCAAGTGGGAACGATCATATTATAATTAAAATAAAGTTGTTTTATGAGGAGAGACCATTCATTGGCTGCAATTTTCACAAAACGGACCGTTACTATCGTGTTAATTATTCTAGCATTAGTGATTATTTCTTATTTTGTTTTACCTGTTTCACTACCTCTGATTTTTGCTTTTTTTTACTGCTCTACTTCTGGCACCAGCAGTGAGATCGTTGCATCAACGGGCTAAAATTAAGCGCAATATCGCCGTTATGATTGTATTTAGTATTTTTCTATGCTTTATCGGCCTAAGTACATATTTCCTTGTAACAACAGCAATTACACAAGGAACTCAATTTGTTGAGAACATCCCACAATATATCAATGATATTAATCGAGCGTGGCTCGGTTTTCAGTATTCGCTGGAAGAGAATTACGAAAACCTCCCTCCGGAGCTCGTGTCCGAAATCAATGCCGAGGTTACGCGGATGCTAAACGATATCCGTTCAAATATAAGTAACACTAATTTTATCGCAAGAACCGCATCGATCGTTTCTAACATTCCTGGTTACTTAGTATCGTTTCTTGTCTATTTAATCGCCTTGTTTTTATTCATGCTCGAAATGCCAAGCTTAAAAACGAAGCTATTTGCCTATTTATCAGACAAAACAAAGGAACGCGTCAACTTCATGGCGAACAGACTTTCTTATGTTGTCTTCGGGTTTTTAAAAGCCAGTTTTTGTCAGCATCATTATTTTTGTCGTTTCACTTATCGGCTTGCTCTTTATTGCTCCAGAAGTGGCCCTTATTATGTCTCTCATTATTTGGGTGATCGACTTCATTCCTATTATCGGTTCTATCGTTATTCTCGCGCCGTGGGCCATTTACCAATTCATGGTTGGAAACGTTTCTCTCGGAATGCAGCTTCTGCTCCTAGCAGCGATTTTACTCGTCATTAGACGGACGGTTGAACCGAAAGTAATGGGCCAGCATATCGGGCTATCGCCATTAGCAACCTTAATCGCCATGTATCTAGGATTAATGCTCTTTGGGTTTATAGGTCTCATTATCGGGCCGCTCATAGTGATTGCATTCACTTCGGCAAAAGAAGCCGGGATCATCAAGTTGAAGTGAAGCTCGTTGTAAAAACGCCTTTTCGTAAGGCAAGACGCCCCCAATGAAGCGGAGCACCTTAGACGGTCCAACACGAAGCGTAAAGGGACGATGAAACGAGTTTCGCGGACTTAAAAAAGAAACTCGGTTGCGCTGGACAACAGCGAGAGAGTTAGAAGCCGATGCTAGTTTTCGCTGCCGTGAACTAAAAAATACTAGCCACTTGGGGTTGGAGGCAAAGGAACCCTCCGAGTGACCTAAAGACAAAAATAACTGTTCAGATTTTAATAGGGCTCTGAGGAATTGTTCCTCAGAGCCCTATTGTCTACATTTTTCTTAAT
>BAXO01000008.1 GCA_001310555.1 Bacillus sp. JCM 19058 | reverse complement strand
TTAAACAAGTTGTTTCTGCTTCATTAATTCTAACGCTTCCTCAGACTGGTCACCATAATCTACCATTCGCTCGGCCAACCTTTTTTTTCATCTCCATTAAAACTCGCTTCATGGAAAGGTCATCAATCCGGTTTTTCAATTCGAACGGATCGTTTTCAAGGTGATAAAGCTCATCAGAATCATTCATATGAGCAACGTATTTATAGTTCTGCCAATACAATACGCGTTGGATATCGTCATGGTTTATATGACCAAAATGCTCTGCCAATAAATCTTCACGCCATTCGTTTTGCTCAGGTGTCTTTAGCAACCGAACAAGGCTCTTTCCATCCATATGTTTTGGCGCTTGTATGCCTGCCATTTCCAATACCGTTGGGACAATATCCATATTCGAAACCAATGAATCGTTTTTCTGTTGTCCGTTGGTTACTCCTGGCCACTTGATTACCATTGGGATTGACATCGTTTCTTCTGTTAACATCGAGTCCTTATCAAAAAGCCCACCATTTGTGGCGAGTATATCGCCGTGATCTGCGGTGTAAATCACAATTGTATTTTCGCTAAGACCTGTTCGCTCCAACGTATCCAGTACCTTTGCAAACGCCGAGTCCGTTTGCGAGAAATGTTCATACGCTCTAGCGACGATTGGCTGCCACTCTTGCCAAGTAGTAAAACCCGTTTTATTTCTCCACTCCTCCCTGTCCCTTTTATGGTATTCCGGACGATCAGCAAAATCGTTACTGAAATTAGGATACTCTGGTATGTCGCTAGGATTTAGCGTATCTTTAAACCCACCGGCAACCAAATAGTTGATGCGGACCCCAAGTATCTATTCGTAGCACAAACGGTTCCGCGTCTTCAGCCCTTTGCTCAAGCCATTCGCTAGCCAACTGTGAAAGAAAATAAGCTTCTGTTGTTTCCACTGGTGCTTTTATGACGCCTGTTGTCGGGTGTCCGATGCCTTTCTTTGAACTCGGGTCAATTCCCGATTCTGTTAAATCGACGTTTTTGTAAACATTACCGTTTGGTTTCCATTCCACATCAACCATCGGATTGGGGAGATTATTTTCTTGTAAATACGCGGCGTACTCCTCTGTTCCGTATGGATTCCCGTATCCAGGAAGTGAGTATCCTTCAAATTTGCAATCTTTTGCCGTTCCTTTGCCAGCATGCCATTTCCCAAAATAGCCGGTGCGATATCCTTTTTCCAACAAATACGTGTTGAATACGCCAGTTTCTGATGCCTTTTCGTTATTCAATTTTACAGCTTTTCCGTTATGAAGGATTCCGTGTTTATGTGGATATACTCCCGTCAGCAAACTACCACGGGCAGGAGCACACAACGGAATAATCGTACGTGCTCTCGTAAACTCCGTTCCTTCCGAGGCAATTCGCTTATATGCCGGTAAATCCGGTTTAGGACCCTCCGTATCCTTGAAATGTTTCCAGACGACATGATCTTGTACAAGCCATACAATATTCATCTTGCTCGTTTTAGACTTTACATTCGTCTTCATGCTTAAACACCCTTCCCCTCGCCATTTAGGAGCAATTTTCACGAATATATTTATAACCCGTGTTGGATTTTACCAAGGCGACTGCCTTACCGGCAGTGGATCGGCAGCTTCTGCCATCCGATCACATAACAGTTGATATAGAAACAGTTTCGTAGTCTGGTAATCGAGATGATGCCAAACGTTTTCTGTTTCATTTGGATCAGTTTCTAAATTATATAGTTCTCCTGTTTTTTTCACCGTGATAGGCGACCAATTTATATTTCTCGGTTCTTACCATTGTGGCAAACGCTGCTCGTTCTCCATGTTTAAAATTGGCGTTGTAGTGCTCACAATAAACCGCATCACGGTAGTTGTAATCAGAATCCTCCTCTACAAGCACATTCCACAATGATTGTCCTTGCATTCCTTCGAAAACGGGTTCGCCTGCCGCCTCCAACAGAGTAGGAGCCAAATCAACTAGCTCTACGAAACGATCAATTCGAATATTAGTTCTTACTTTTTTTTGGCCAGGAAAAAAATAAGTGGTACTTTTACAGATGGCTCGTAAAAATGGGGACCTTTTAAATACATCCCATGATCGCCCAGCAATTCACCGTGATCCGACATAAAAATAATGATTGTGTTGTCCAGCTGTCCTGTTTTACTAATGAATCAACCATTCGGCCGACCTGTTCATCAATTAAGTCGATCATCGCCCAGTAAGCAGCCCGAAGAATTCGGTGGTCGTTTTCGTCCATCTCGGAATAGGCAAGATGGCCTTTCATTCCATAAGCGCCATCATGGTCAATTCGTTGGTACATCGGCTTATTATTTAACTCACCGTCTGTAAAAATGGGTAGTGGAATTTCGTTTAAACGTTCTAAATAACGCTCCAAGTATTCTTTGGGTGGGTCAAACGGATGATGTGGATCAAAGATATTGACAGAGAATAGCCATGGTCTGTCGTAATTTTTATTTGCTTCAAAAAAATTGAATCGCTTTTTCCGCACACCATGTCGTTTGATGATATTCAGCATCAGGTCCGTACTGTACATATCGGCACCCCTCTAACGGTTGAGGCTTGAACTCCTGGTCTTTTTCACGTAACCATTGTGTATACTCATTTGTTGGCCAATCTGGCATCGGATGGTGAGACCAATGAAATTGAGCATACCCATCGTCAATCCTTGATTCTGCAATAGGGGCTACAGATGGATGACATGGTGAAATATGCAGTTTCCCTGATAAACCACAAGTATATCCAGCATTGCTAAGTAATTTCGTGACCAGTTGCTCATCACTCGGAATCGCTTGTCCATTTTGCCTGCATCGATTCGTTTGGGGATATCTGCCTGTTAAGAAACTCGCCCGGCTAGGGGTACAAACCGGACTTTGACTGTAACTTTTTTTCAAAAAGCACTCCGTTTTCCGCCAAACGATCGATATTGGGAGTCTTCACAAAATTATTTCCATAACAACCTAAAGAATCAAATCGCTGCTGATCGGTACAAATCCATAAAATATTTGGTTTCACTGTTTCCACCTCTTGGTTTTTTAATCATAGTTCGTAAACATCTTCAGCAGGACAGTAAGGACAGTATTTAATTGCTTACTATGGGTTTATTTTTCAACAGTGCTGCTCAACCGTGTCAGCTAATCTTCTATATACCCATTTTTATTCGCTTTTCGCATAGGTGAACCCGATCGAATGGATCCCTCAAAAGTTTAATTAGGTAGCACTGGATGACGAGTATTCGTTCATGCTATAGTTGCACGCGTACCAAATTCCACTTTTCCCTCCCTTTTTTACTGCGTAATATATAACTTCTTGATGCTGCGTTTTAATTCCTGTCAGTAATGTTTGTTCGTAGGAGCATGAGAATGATGAATGTATGTGTAGAGAAAACCGAAAAGCTTGGCGATTTCTCTAGTCCGCAGGGTTAAGTGCTTTCAAACGTCTAGAAATTTACTTAGCGTATAATATCCGCATTTTGTCAGCAGGATCCGTTGCGGTCTTACCGAGCAGGTTTCACACCTACTAAATGACACGATCTAGGTTGGCCGCTTCTGAAAGTTGAGTAATATTTAAAAACAACAGTTGGCTTTTGCACATCATTAAAAAATAGGAAGGGTGAACAACTTACCATAAATTAGAGCGTGGCTTTAACTTTCTAATAGCCTGAATGAGGGAGAAAGGTTCGGATATGCAGAAATTAGACAGGGGACAAAAACTAAGTGAAATTGATTTTTTTGGAAAGGATCAAAAGGTTCACAATCACTTACATAACGAAAAAGATTTGGCCCAAGCATGACTAAGGTTAGAAAAGGCAATAATTCGAGCACGATAGACTCTGACTATAAGTTATTCGGTATCCATCAAGTTGAATGTTGGCAAGGCGTTCATTCTCACAAAGAGCTCAGTATAATCTTAGCTACGAGAAATGGCGAACACACATGCTTTGCCCTGTAACAGGTCGGCTCATTAGGAAAGTTGCGGAAGAGAAACCGTAATTGCCGTACCTTTTCCGGGGGAGCTTTGAACTTGAATCGTTCCGTTATGAGTATCGATGAACTGTTTGGCGATAGCATGCCCAGACCTGTACCACTAACGGGGATATCCGTAGATGTGCCGCGGTAGTAATGCTGGAATAGGTGTTCTTTCTCTTTATCGTTCATGCCAACTCCATTGTCCTCAATCGTGATCATCACGCTGTCTTGCCGATCAACTGAAATAGAGACTGCTATGACGGTTCCTGATGGATTGTGCAGAACGGCATTCATAAGAAAGTTCGTTAAAGCTCTTCTTAATAATTGGTCGTCAAATGCATGCAGCAGCTTATCCTTATCTGCTGTATAGTGGATGTAGTAAGCGAGAGAAGTGGGCTGTTGCCTCACATCTTCAACAACATCCCTAACAAAGGAAATTAGATCAAGCTCTTTTAAATTGAGCGGAATCGCGCCACGCTCAAATTGAAAGGCATCGCTTAAATCGTCGATCAGCTGCTGCATGTGAATGGCTTTTGCTTGAATGATTTTTATAAATTGGTCTCGTTCTTTTTGTGTCCATTCATGCTCAGCGGACAATAGCATAGTAGAATACCCTTGTATATAGGAGAGGGGTGTTTTCAGATCATGGGTGACACCTGACGTCCAATCCTGGCGCACTTCCTCTAGCTCTTTGCGCTCGATTTCATTCTGCTTTAAGCGGTTCGTTAAAATTTCCATTTTCTCTGTTAGCTCATGATACAATTGAAAGGACTTGGACACTTTTCCTTTCCTATCCCTCGCTTTTCTACTTTTCGTTTTTCCTTTTTTTTTAGTGTAGGCGCTGTATATCTCCCTGAGATAGTCGATCCACCCACTCCAAAAAAATAAAAAAAAGGGGCACTCATCTTTTTGCCATATAAAAAACCGAATACAATCAAGGTCAAGATCGGGATGAGCAAAATCGATGTGAATACACCAAAAGGATACCAGATATCACCCAAAATATACCACCAACTCATCATACTAAAAAAACCAGGAAGATATCAGGCTTGACATTAATATGAGGCCCGCTGCAGCGATCAAAAATTTGATATAGTGAACGACCAACTTTTTCTGAAGTTTCACTTGATCTACTCCTTACTTTCTGTAGACAGTTTGTAGCCTAAACCTCTAATGTTTACAATAAGTTTGGGGTGCTTAGGGTCTTGTTCGATTTTCTGACGTAAGCGGCGAATATGAACCATCACGGTATTTTCATCCCCGATACTGACTTGTCCCCATATTTTTTTCGTACAAATGTTGAATACTAAAAATTTGATTCGGATGCTGACACAAAAAGTGCAGCAATTCAAATTCTTTTGCGGGACAGTTTCTTTCTTGACCCCGGGCGACCAGCTTCGCTTCTTGTACGTACAGCTGGAAAGCACCGAAATCGTAAACGCTTTTGGCCACTACGTGATCTTCTTGCGCTAGTTCTTGACGACGCAATTGTGCTTTAATTCTAGCCAAAACCTCCAGTGGGTTAAACGGCTTTGTGATGTAATCGTCACCTCCGATGGAAAGCCCCATAATTTTATCCATATCCGTTGTTCGAGCCGTCAGAAATAAAATAGGAGCTTTCGTTACTTCTCGGAAGCGACGACATAATTCAAATCCGTCTATATCAGGTAGCATAATATCCAGAACAATAAGATCAAATGTCATCTTCTCAACGTAATGTAGTGCTTCCTTGCCGTCCGTTGCGAAATATACTTGTTCAAAGCCTTCTTTTTGTAAAAGGTGATTTAACATGTCCAGTAATCCTTGTTCGTCATCTACTAATAATAGCTTGCTTTTCATCCGCTCCCTCCTTCACTTTATATTTTATCTTAAATATTTGATTGACGGTAATAAAATGAAAGCGTTATTCGTTTTTTTCCTCGGGTTATCACCCTTGTTTCTCTGCTTTTTTTTCAACGAATATAGACAGTACCGTAGACCGAAATAAAGAAGCAGTGCTCCGACAAGGCAGACCAAGCAACCCAGCCATACTTTGCAGTGATGGTGAACAATGAATAGAGCCATGGGCCAAATAATCTGCCGAGCAAGAAGCAACAACAGACCCACAGCAAAGCCCCGGTAAATGTAAAGAAAGCAAAGGTGCGAAAGGGAAGCTGTACAATGCCTGCAAAATAGCCTGCAAATTGACGGATTCCGGGCAGAAAACAACTGATCATCAGAAAAGCTTTGCCTTGTTTTTCAAACCACCTCTCCATTCTTTGCATTTTATGCTCGTCTAAAAAGATCCACTTCCCCCACCGATGAACAAACGTCGCCCCCACTGTGTAACCTATCATGTACGTAACGGTCAGACCGGCTGTTGTTCCAATAAACGCGAGAAAGATAGCAGGAAACCAATGCATGAAATCATTGTAAGATAAATACCCCGAATAAATCAGAACGGTTTGTCCGGGGAAGAAGACCGCAACGTAGTCAAGAAATAATATGCCCAGCAAAAGATAGTAGCTATATTGATTAAACCAAGCGTCGATAACCTCCAATTGCATCACCTTTCGTCCATTGTTTTCCCCCATTAACTGTCAACTCTTCATAACTGGCTAACAGTTGACTAAAAATATTCTCCCATGATTGGGTTAGACTGTATTCCCTCGTCCTACTTGCCAGACGTTGTCGCCTCGGTTCTTGATCGAAAAGATTGACAACAGCTTCGGTAAATTCAGAAACTACTCCGGGGTGGCACAATACTCCTGTTTCATTGTGAGTAACTAGATCCTGAACCCCTCCTGCAGCTGCACCAATCACCGGTGTTCCAGAGGCCATCGCTTCAAGCACCACATTACCAAACGTTTCCGTGGTCGATGGAAATAGAAAAAGGTCAGCCGCAGCGTAGATTTCGCTTAGTTCTTTCCCGCGTTTGAATCCCAGGCAAGTGACGGGTGGCCTCCCAGCATCAGACTTTTCTCCGCTGTAGCTCTGTTGCAATTCCTTATATAGCGGCCCTTCTCCGACGAGGATTAACTGCGACTTGTGTTTCACTCTGCTCGGCAACGCTTCATATGCACGGAGTAGAATATCGATACCCTTCTCCGGTGCCAAGCGGCAACATAGAGTAAAGCAAAGGTAGAAGGGTCGATATTATAGCGAGACAGCACCTGCTCTCGGTTACAAGCGGGGGCAAATGTATTCGTATCAATTCCTCTTCCCCATATCTCAAGATTGTTGTATCCTTGTTTGCTCAAATGTTCCAGTGTAGAAGGTGAAGGAACATACGTCTTTTGACAATATTGATGGAACCATGACAAATAATTTTGCAGCAACCGTTCTGCCCAAGATAATTTATAATGCTGTAAATATTGCTCAAAATTCGTATGGTAGGAAGCCACAAGGGGAATCCGGTGCTTTCGTGCGAAATGATGCCCATACAAGCCTAAATTGAACGGGGTTGCCACATGTATGAGATCAGGCTCGAAATCCTTTAATCGTTTATTCATATAAATCAGCCGTGGGATAGCCACCTTGCACTCCGGATACAGCAAAAAAGGGATACTATGAAAACGCTCCACCTCTTTCCCAAATGGGTCTTGCCCTTTCGACTTTGGTGCAAACACTTTGCAATGAACACCACGCGCTTCCAAATAACGTACCCAACGCCCTAATGTATGGGCTACACCGTTGACTTCCGGCAAAAAAAGTATCTGAAAAAAATAGCGACTCTCACGAATGATACCTCCTAGTATTATTAAATGATCATAACCACAATAATTTTTGGACAAATGTCTAGTCCTATTGGCCGTAAAACATTAAGTGTCCCTTCCTCTGTATTTGTTCTCCTTTCGTCCATCATAGACGGTGACATTGAACGTGAGAGGAAGGGAAGTTAAACAGAATCGTAATTTTACCTGAACACGACCTTAATTGTAATCAGGATGGAGTTAGGACGAGAATATGAATATCCATACGAAGCTTGCCTTACAGCATTATTTGCGTTTTGTCTTTTTCTGTAACCTTTCATTTTGTTGTATTCAGGCTTTCAGCTTTTTTTAATTAAGGTACTCTTGAAATGCCTTTCATTTTTCTTAAAATAAAAAATACACCACCCGTTGTTAGTTGAGTCTAACAACGGGTGGTGTAGCTCGATCATTTTGTCCTGATTTATAAAAAAAGCGGCTCCCAATCTACTGCAGTTTTTAATTTCTTGATTCGTTAATTTCTCAAATTACGATATTGCCTTCTCTGAGTGCAGTATTAATATCAATTCCATCAATCGCGTATTCTCCGTTGTGCCTCACTTAGTATCGGCATATATTTCCGAATCAAAAAGAAACAGCTCACCAGCTAGAGAATCCCCAGGAAAGCTACAAGATCTCGCCACGCCTGATCCATGACTACCATCAATGAAAAACGCATCGCATTTATTACATCAAACGATTATACGGCGTGTCATCAATTTTTTTCAATTGTAGCAGTTCGGTCTTGGCTATATTGTTATCCAGTTCTTCATATAGCTTTAATTGAATGGTGTTGTACAATTCTTCACGAGTCTGCATTTGATCTAGTGCTTCTTTTTGAGTACCATTTTTTTAAAATCTCTTTAAAAGCGTCTTCGTATGCTTTCGCAGCTACTCGTAATGAAGTAACTGGAAATAAGACGATAGAGTATCCCATACTTTCAAATTGAGATGCTGTATAATACGGAGTTTTTCCAAATTCGGTCATGTTCGCTAATAATGGCAAACTGATTTCAGCAGCAAAATGTCTGAAGTGTTCTTCTTTAGAAAGAGCCTCTGGGAATATGGTGTCCGCTCCAGCCTTTTCGTAAGCTTTTGCTCGTTCAATCGCTTCTTCTATCCCTTCAACGCTATGTGCGTCTGTTCGTGCCACAACGGCAATAGAAGGTACGATTTTTTTTATCATCTTTATTTTTTTCTACCATTTCTTGAATGGAAATGAGCTGTTTCCCGTTTAAATGGCCACACTTTTTAGGAACTTTTTGATCTTCAATTTGAACAGCTGCTACCTTTGCCTCTTCCATTTCCTTCACAGTCCTAGCTACATTTAATGGCCCACCAAAGCCGTTATCAATATCAACTAGAATAGGTAAATTGGTGGCACGCACAATTTCTTTCGCTCTTTGTGCAACTTCGGTTGAATTCAGCAACCCGATATCCGGAATTCCCATGCTCGCTGTATAAGCACCGCCCGATAAGTATAGGGATGTGAAACCGACTTGTTTAGCGACTAATCCCGCCATGGCATCGTGCGTTCCAATTATTTTTGTGATTGATTTTTCATTTACTTGTTCCAAAAAGTCTTTTGCTAATTCAATTTGTGTCTTTTGTTGGCTTACAATCCAAGTCATTCTTCTTTCTCCTTTTCGACTTAATGATTTTATGAAAATAAACTGTGTACGGACCATAGAAAAAAGAGACCCACCTCTATTCCTCGTAAATAGAAGTGGAGGCAAAACAAACAATTTCCGGCTCTATGACTTTATCGCTTTGTTCACCTACCACCGAGCTGTTCTTCTTTGGCTCAGCACTATCTCTATTCTCTGACGTACACGTCGCCTTTCATGATCAATCGCGCTGTCCTCTCCAGTCCTACAGAAGCGATATCACGGTGATCGTCAGTTGGGGAAACCATCACTTCTGCGATCCCATCTGGATGCCCAATCCTTACAACGTTACTATCCTTTATGTTAGCAAGTCTGTAGGGAAGAGTTCCGGAGAGCATCGACGCTGCTGCAAGGTTGTACAAACCACTGCCGGCGAACGTTCGATGCACTCTGCCCATCGATATCATCTTAGCGATAATATCAACTTCTTCCTTATGAATCGTTACCCCCGATGTAGTCACATACGTTTGTGGTGCTGCGACGAGTGCAACTTTCGGAACTGCTGGTGCTTCGAGGCATCGGCAACCGTTTCCTCCATCTCCGAGGCAACAGCTGCCTCGGCACGAACGGCTTCCAACGAGGCTAGCAGCTCTTCATTGCTGCTAATCTCATCCTTTGTTTCAGTCCCGTCTAGGTTAAAGGCGCTTGTCTCAAGATAAACAAATGGATTTACAAGATCGACGAATGAATACACCCAATCTTTTTCATGGTATACACTTCCAAGCGGCAACGTTTTCCCTGTTTTCCCTCCGCCAGGATTCAGGATACTCACCGTATATTTTGCTCCTGGCCGTACTACTCCTGGCATTTTAAAGCTTCCGTTAACTTTAGCTGCATGAGCCTCTACAGGAACCTCAATCTCAATCATTTTTCCGATGTTTGTATTGAACGCTCGGACAGCTACGCCCTCCCCACTCGATTCGATTAAGCGTTCATTGACGGCAAATGCACCGACCGCAGCCATTAAATTTCCACACGTTCCGTTATCATCTACGATTTCTTTGCCAATTCCGATTTGATAAAACGTATAATCCACATCGACATCTTCCAGTTCGGAAGGAGAGATGACAACGACCTTGCTCGTATGGCTTGTCCCGCTGCCAAGGCCATCTATTTGAGAAAGGTTGTATGCATCGATCGCTTCTAAGAATATTCGATACATTTCCTGTCGGTCTGAAGGCAAGTCTTTCTTATGAAAAAAACACTCCCCGACTTGTTCCTCCGCGATATACACTGCACGGAACCGTATATTGTGACACCTTCACCACTCCTTACATGCTCACGTTACGTTCAAAACGCTGCTTCACTTTTTTTCATGATATATGGACTGGCAACCGCCGCAACAGTAACAATCACCATAATCAAAGAAATCGGGCGTTGGAAAAAAGCGAAAAATGTTTGATCTCCATACATTTCTACGGCACGCATCAGTTCACTATCAGCAATCGGTCCGAGTACAAGACCAAGAACGACAGCGATAACAGGGTATTTGTACTTACGAAGATACCAGCCTAAGATTCCAAACAGAAACACGAGAACCGCATCAAACATTAAGTTTCGCAAGGCGAAAGAACCTAGTATAATAAAGACGACAACGATCGGGATCAACACACTCGTTGGGATTTTTATAATTTTCCCTGCCACTATACAGAATGCAGCTCCCATAATTAATAATAGTACTTCTTGAATGACTTCTGAAAAAAAGGACTCCGTAGAGAACGTCGCTGTTATCGATAAATAAACGCGGCCCGGGCACCCAGCCTTGCATAATAACTGCACCAAGCAACATGGCTGTTGCGGCACTCCCAGGGATACCAAGAACAAGCATCGTGGCCAATGAGCCGCCTTCTGAAGCGTTGTTCGCTGATTCAGCCGCAATAAGGCCTTCTTCACTTCCTTTTCCAAACTCCTTTTTTTCGCTTCGAAGCTCTGCGTGCTTCATTATAACTGATTAAGCTGGCAATAGAAGAACCAGCAGCAGGAATTGCGCCAATGAAGACACCAATAGCACTCGATCGTAATATATTAAAAGGGTATTTCAACGTCGATTTGATTCCATTCAAAATCTCAATAGAATCGTTTTGCTTTCGACTTGCTTTACTGCCAATGTAGCCTTTATCAGCAAGCAAGAACAGTTCCGATACAGCAAACAGACCAATCAATGCTGGAATAAGTGGAATCCCATCCATTAAACTAACCATATCAAATGTCCCTCGCTGTACCCCTCCAGCCGTCATCCCGATCGTACCTAATAATATCCCAAAAAGTCCAGCATACATCGTCTTCGTGAAACTATCTCCTTGTAACGCCGCAATAATAGTGAGACCGAAGACGGCCACCATAAATAGTTCCGTCGGACCAAATTGCAAGGCAATGCTCGCCAACGGTTGAATAATGAACAAGAGGGTTATCACGCCTAACAATCCACCGATCGATGATGCCCCAACGGCGAGACCAAGAGCCCGTCCAGCTAGCCCTTTTTTCGTCAGGCTGTAGCCGTCAAGCGTCGTTGCGATCGCTGCTGGCGATCCCGGGGTATTCAACAGGATAGCCGTAACTGCACCGCCAAACAAACCACCAGTGTAAATAGAAAGTAAAAAGACGAACGCGGGCAATGGGTCCATTGCAAACGTAAGCGGCAGCATCATGGCAATCCCAAGTGAGCCCGTTAATCCTGGAATAGAGCCAAATATAATACCAAGCCCCATACCTAGTATCATAAGCAAGAAGTTTTGCCATTCAAACAGTAATTCAAGTCCATTGAGAAAACTATCGATATCAATCATGAGCTATTGATCACCTCACTAGAATAAAGTTGGAAGAGGAATACTTAACCATTCAACAAATAGGATTTGGATAATTAAAACAACCGAAATAGGAACGATCATATATGCTTTTCTCGAACGATTGCCTAGCACCCACATGAGCGCAGCGATAAATAGCATCGTGGAAAAAAAATAAAGCCGACTAGGTTCATCATGAACAGATGAAGGGCAACAAGCACAATAAAACTCAAAGATTTCTTACTCCAGCGAGCCGCGCTCTCGTCTTCAATCAATTCATCCATCCCTTCTTCTTTCGCGGGAGTCTTTGCTATACTTTCTTTCGCAGCGCGCCATTCTTTATAAAAAATGACAAGAAATAAAACTACCATAATCAATATCACGGGAACAATTAGAATTTGGTCATCGCCGCCCGGCATTGTTTGAATTTCTATCAAATAATAGATGGCAAAAACCATAATGAGTGACGGCAAGATGAGCTTCTTTAATAATTCGTTGCGTACTTTTGCTGGCAAAACAACCACTCCTTCCTATGTTACTCTGGGCTTAATTGGGGTTGATATTGAATCATCAATTCATGTAGTTCATGATTTAATTGATCACTTACTTCAGGTCCCCTGATTTCACTGACTTCACTCATCCCTAAACGTTCAATGTGTTCCTGGTAGGCTTTACTTTCAAACATCGCTTCGTACGCTGCGACGATTTCATTAAAGAGCTCCGGGTGTTTTTCTCTGAAGGAAGCATGGGCAGCTAAAAAGCGGGCCGACCCAACGTAAGGCAGTTCCACATCATATTTTGCGAGTGCGTCATTAATGAGCTCTGCTTCTGGCCAGATTTCCATCGGCTCTGCAGAGGCAATAGCAAGTACTCTTACTTGATCGGCAATCGCCGCATCGCCAGCAGCGTTTCCAATCATAAAATCAACATGGTTGCCGAGAAGTGCATTCCGAATCTCTCCGCCTCCATCATAAAATACCGGATTCAATTTAATATCCAACAGGTCTTCAAGTAAAGTCCCCGTAAGATGCAGTGCTCCTCCATACACAGTTGAATAACTGAGACCGCTTTCACTATTCTGCATCGTCTCAATCAAATCATCCAATGTTTCAAACTCAGAATCTTTATGCACAGTAATCGTGATCGGGTCGAATTGCTCAAAATTGATCATCGCCATATCATCAATCTCGTAATTAGCGTCTTGGAGAGCGATAGTCGCACTCGTATACAACTGTGTACCTGCAAAGAAATGAGTGCCATCATCTGGCATGTTTAGAAATTGCATCGTTCCGAGCTGTGTCGAGCTCCTGGATAGTTCAAAACGTTAATGCGAATACCCATTTCACGCTGCAAATTTTCGGCAATACCACGAGCCATTGTATCGACGCTTCCTCCTGCATCAAAAGGAGTCACAATGGTTATTTGATCATGCGGCCAACTGTTTTCTTCAGATGATGTTTGCTGAAACCCTACCCTTTCCAACAGAAAGGTAACAGCTAGTGCCACACCAATAAAAAGTGCCATTATCGAAAGCCTTTTCATAATTACCTCCACTTTCTTTTTGTTTTTTTAATCATAGTTGTCCTAACAGAATCTTAAAGGCAACATACGTTATCGATAGGCCGATTTGATAGGAATAAGGAGTAAACATTGGGCGATTCGAATGTAATGGATTGAACAAAAGTGGCCCAACGATCAAACCACCCTCTTTTAACACTCTATTCATCAATCCGAACTCAACTTGTATCCATTTGTTAATTATTTCTTTAAGTGTCGCTCAATCGTTTCTATTGCAGCTGCTAAACTGTTGTTAATATGTTCCCTCATCAGCTTTTCTGCTTGTCAGCATCTTTGCTTGAAATGACTTCAAACAATTCCTTGTGCTCCAAAGCCGCCTTCTTACTCCTTTCAATATTTTCAATTGGTGCAATTCGGCGATATCGGGCAATATGATCGTTTAATTGCGTCAAAATTTTTAAGGCAGTTCTATTTTCGCAGAGCAAATACAAATAAGAATGAAACTCAATTCCGTAATTTACAATATCTTCTCTACGATCGTTTTCAGAAGCTTTCTGAATAAGCTGAGTGTAATGCTGTAGCTTTTGGATATCATTATCGGAAGCCTTTATCGTCGCCTCTCTTGTCACTAGCCCTTCAAGTAAACTTCTAACACTAAATATTTCCTTAACCTCTTGAGTTGAGATAGGAGCCACTTTAAGTCGTCCATTCGGTAGTCTAACAATCAGTTCTTCAAATTCCAATCTTTGTAGCGCTTCCCTTATGGGAGTTCTACTTATTTCTAATTCAGAAGCCAAACCCTTTTCATTAATCGGTTGCTCAGGCTTTAGACTACCCGAAATAACTCTTTTTCTAATTTCAAAATAAACGAAGTCTTTCGTAGATAGCCTACGATTATCAAAAAAGGAAGAATTCATTCTTACTCCTCCAAGTCTTCACGGGATTTTTTTTACTTGAATTAATTTCATCATTCAATGATTTGAGTGTCAGATCCGAACAATATCATTTGATCATTGATTTCCACTCTAGGTGGTCGCTTTCCGCGGGCGGCTGGTATGCCTTCGTCGGACAAAGTCCTCCTTGTCTTACTGGGCCTTTTCTCCCGCAGGAGTCGACCACCTGCCGTTCCAATCTTATAATGGCAATTTTAAAAAAAAGGTACAACTCTGTGCGTTTCGGCTAATTATACTCGGATTTATTAGCGAAATAGGCATTTATAAAATTGGCCCACTATAACAGAAATTTAGCCTATCATTGTCTAATTGCATTTTTGAATATTTGTATACATTTATTATTTTCCATTCTATTCTTGTAACTTAACGACGTCAATAGATTTTTATTTTTTCACCGCTGACCGTGACTCCAGTAATATTATTTGTTACCACCAAGAAACCCATCTTTAGCGCCTTGATACTTTGTCGAGAAGGCATCCGGCAGCTGAAAATCCGCTGTTTTTTTATTTTGTTTCACCTGCTGAATCCCCCTGACATAGGCTACCGTAATAAATGAATTGGAGGTAAGCAACATGTACAATCAATATCCATTCAATGGCTATTCGGCTTCCGCCCCTACGAGCTATTCTTCTAACACTGTATACAACCCATATTCAAATTATCATTACGTGCAGCCTGTTCCTGTCCAACAATCAAACCAATTTCAAGTAAATGATGGAGTCCGAGTTCAAAATGAGCAAACGATTCAGAATTTACTTTCGGCAATTAATGGTGAATACAGTGCTATTATTTGTTATCAGCAGCTCAGTGAGCTCGCCCCGGATTCAGACACAAAAAAAGATCATACTAGAAATAAGAGACGATGAAATCAAACATTACGAAGTATTTTCAGCCATTTACAAGGAATTGACCGGACAAAAACCGAAGGTAGAGCAAACCGAGCCGTGCGAGGACAAATACAAATTAGGATTAATTAGTGCGTTTAAAGATGAACAGCAAACCGTCGACCGGTATTTAAAAAAACGCCGACCACGCTGATCATTTACCTCATCTTAAGGAAGCTTACTTAAGAGCCGCATTGGATGAGCAGAACCATGCTGTATGGTTTTTATTTTTATTGTATAATCTCAAAAGTCATTAAAAGCGCTTTTGGGTCCGATCCTACTAAAGCTTCAACAATGAGCACTGGCTTTCAGTGCTTCGCTTAAGTAGTTTTTACCATAAGGAAAGAGAGTCGATCCATTACGATCGACTCTCTTTTTTTGCTGACGCCGATGCCGATGCCGATATCAAACATGACCTCAGACACTGATATTATATATTCAGGAGTGTATTTTGTCAATTAATCCCTTAATATAAATACTAAAGTCTCAAAAAACATTAATTTACATACGTTTTCTAAATACCCAAAAAGCCCTATTCTGTTTGGAACCATCAGGAATTGTACAACAGCGTCTAAAAGCCCGTGCTTTTATTCTCTTTGTGTCAAAGTTTATCAGATACTATAATCGTGTACCGAATCGTCAAGATCGCGCCTTCATTCTCCATTCTAATCGTATTTCTCTGGCGAGTAATAGTTTGCCAATCTAATAAATGGATTATTTCTTTGGACTGACTCTTAGGATCGTTCCACATGGATCAGATATCCAGTATCCCTCTGAGTTCTCGTGTATCTCCACTTCGTCTCTCCGGTTAACTTGATTCTCCATTAAATAATCTGCTGCTATGTTCACATTGTCCGTCTGAAGCTCCAGCCATACGTCTTGTTGGGAATAGTTGTCCATACAATCCAACCACAGGGTAGTATCACCGAATTGAAAGGCATGGGAATCGGACATGAAACCTAAATATGGCAGCTTTAGCACTTCCTTATAAAAATGTACCGTTTCACTATATTGGAACTTAGGGATCTTTAGAGCAATATTACTTCCTCCGTGAATTCCGCCCGTGTCATTTCCATATAGATTGCCTCCTTTATTTTTACCTCAACATAATACCATCGGTTTTTACTTTTCTGCTTCTTCTAGATTGCTCTATTATTTTTACCGATGAGTTGACATTTGCCGAAACCAAAACGCTTGCATGGCTGGTAGACTTTCCGTTTAAATGACAATTCTCAAAACCTTCAACCTCTGCGAGAATTCGAAAAATGGCTAGATAATAGAAAAAGATAAGCAAAACAGGCTTCATTTTTTTCGGTTATTCGGGTTATCGTATGGAATTATGACTGATCTGTATATGTTAAAATAGCTTAAAAGTAAATATTACATATTATAAAATCAAATACTCAATCAACTAGCAAAAAGGGAAGCCGCCTTTTTGACTTTGTCAATAAATTTCTTTATAATCTAGTTAGATTTAATTTGAAGGTGGATGGAATGAAAAAAAAGAATTCACGTCCCAAAGAGAGTAATAAAAAAACAAGAAGAGCGATTGTAAAATTGCTCAAACAGAATGATCCTATGGATGCTCACCACTTGGCGAGCCAGCTTGGCGTTACCGCAATGGCAGTGAGACAGCACTTGTATGATCTCCAAGAGGAAAAGTTAGTCACTTATACGGAAGAAGCAAGGACGATGGGGCGACCTGCGAAAATGTGGACTCTCACCCCAGAGGCGAATCGACTATTTCCAGATGGGTATGCCGATCTTACAGTTAGTTTGATCGAATCTATGAAAGAAGCGTTCGGAGACGAAGGCTTGGAAAAGCTGCTGGAGATCCGTAACCGAAAACAAGTGATAGAATACCAGAACAAAGCACCGGCGATCCTTCCTTTGAAAGAAAAATTAAATGCCCTTTCGGAATTGCGAACGGCTGAGGGCTTTATGGCAGATGTCATAGAGAACTCCGATGGATCCTTTTATTTGATCGAGAAGCATTGCCCGATTTGCGAAGCAGCGAGGCATGTATAAGCATTTGTAGAAAAGAAATAAAAATGTTCCAGGAAGTCCTCGGAGACAATGTTGAGATCACAAGAGGCGAACATATCATTAAAGGCGACAACCGTTGTGTGTATAGAGTCACACCAAAAAAGACAACTGTGTGACTTTTTGGGGTTGCCCTTGCAAAAATAAAGAAGATTAAAACTACACCTTATAGAGAATTTGCATTTACTCGGAAATAAAACAAAAGACAATCCCCATTTTGGGAATTGTCTACTTTAGCCAAATAATCTATGAAATATTTAACTTTATTGCTTTCGTAGCAATAAATGACTTAATATGGTTATCTATGATTCTTGTCCCGCCAAAGTCATCTTCATAAAAGCCAGCTATCACAAAACCTGCATCAATTTGTCCTTGTATTTGTGCTTCTAAGGTGTGTGCATATTCTATTGTCTGATTTGTATCAAAATGCTTTTGAACTTCTTCTTCATTAGACAAGTGGTCTAACGTTGAAGATGGAATAGAATGTTTAACATCAAGAATTCCTTTTCTTTCTTGGGCATCATCAAAAATCCATAGAAGCGGGTTAGAAAACCCCGTTATTAAAGTGCCTTCATACTTTAGAACTCTATAAACCTCATTCCAAACAGGGCTTAATTCCTTTACAAACAAATTAGAAACAGGATTGACTACCATATCAAAGGATTCATCTTCAAAATCACTAAGATCTGACATGTCCCCTTGTACAGTTCTTAATTTTAAATTATCTCTTTTTGCCACCCTTTCATCTTGTTCTAATTGCTTAATAGATATATCTGTAACCGTTACATCAGCTCCGGCTGCTGCAAGAACTGGAGCTTGTTGACCTCCACCTGATGCTAAACATAATATTTTTAATCCCTTCATCGATTTAGGAAACCAATCTCTAGGGACAGGTTTCTCCGTCGTAACAGTAATTGACCAGTCCCCCCTGATTGACTTTTTTTAATAACCTCACTACTTACACATTGGGTATACCTTGAACCCTCCTCAACCTTTTTATCCCATGCTTTCCTATTATGATTAGTTGTATCCATTTTTTTCTCCTTCTCAATTTGGAAGTCTCATAATCGTTGTTATAAAAAAAATCATACAACTGTTTTGTCCAATTAGGCAACATGTAAACACTGTCGTGGCTTATTTAAAAACATATGAGACTATGTTGAAAAGACAAATACTTACTCATTATAAATACAATAGCATGATCAATAGAATGCCTTCAAAGCCCCAAAGGTGGACGTACCGCCTGCCAAGAACATCCCTGATAATAAGCTAACCTTCACTCATAAATTTCCTTTATTCATTCATTTAGTAACTTCTGGATAAATTTCTCGAAGCCTCGCTCGTAAAAGGTATTGATTTAAATGCCGCTGGATTTTTTCTTTATAAGACTCGACCGAGTGTAGTTTCATTGCTGAATAAATAGAGAATGTTGGCAACATAATTAATCCACAATATTCAAAGGTTTTATGAACAGGAAACAAAACTTGTTCTTCGCTTAATCCTTCTAAGAAATCATCGCGTTTCCCATTAAAAACGGATTCTTTTGCTCCCCAAGTAACGGAAAGCATATATTTTTTAGCTGTTAATTTTCCGCCACGACCAAACTCACTTGACTTGCCAAAGAACACTCCTGGTGCAAAAACATCGTCCATGTACTTCTTTAAGATACCAGGCACACTAAACCAATAAATGGGGGTTTGAATAATCACAATATCCGCCCATTTAAATTTTTCTAATTCTTCATCCACCTTATAACCCGTAAAAACATTCGTCGTCTTTATATCAAAATCATCTTCACAAATTCCTTGTATAAGATTCACCATGTACTGGTTTAATTTTCCTTGTGCCCGTTCAAAATGGTCATATCCATTTATCAATAATAAATGCTCATTCTTTTTTCCTCCCCATTGAATTTTCGATAACTCTAGGTTACACTATTCAATAAAATCGTTACAGATGATAATTTAGTTAGAAACAATCGTTATTTTCGATTAAAGGGGAGAACTATGGACATAAAACACCTCAAAACCTTTTTGGTAGCCTGTGAAACCCTGAATTTCACAAAAACGGCTGATAAACTTCAATATGCTCAATCCAGCGTTACAGCTCAAATGAAAAGCCTAGAGAATGAGCTAAACCTTCTTCTATTTGAACGACTTGGAAAAAAAATTAATACTAACACAGTCAGGAGAACGCTTAAAACAATATGCTTCCAGAATTGTATGTTTAGAGGAAGAAGCAAGAACGATTGTGCAAACAGAGCAAAATACGGGTACACTGAGGATTGGGGCGCAAGAAAGCCAATGTACGTATCGCTTACCTAACTTATTAAAAGACTTTAAATCCAAATACCCGTCCATTCATTTAATTTTTAAAGCTGCACATTCGGATGAATTGGCGACAAAAAGCTTAATTGATGGAGAAATTGATCTAGCTTTTATCATGGACACTCCTAAAGCAAATCCTTATATCAATGCAACACCATTAATTCAAGAAAGACTTATCGTAATTAGTTCGCCCTCTAATTCACTCATTAATCAGCCATCTGTTTCACCTGAAGACCTTATTAACGAAACCATCTTATACACTGAAAGCGGTTGTTCTTACCGAAATATTTTTGAAAATCTACTTTATTCCTATAACGTGACACCTAAAAACACATTAGAATTTGTCAGTTTAGAAGCCATAAAAAAAAGTGTGTGATAGCTAACTTAGGTGTTGCTGTTTTACCAGAAATGGTAGTCAAATCAGAACTAAAAAAAAGGAACACTTCTCGAACTAAATTTCAGTGTCGAAATGCCTGCATTAATCACTCAGATGGCTTTGCATAAAAACAAATGGATAACCCCACAGCTAGCAGATTTTATTTCAATGACCGAAAAGTTCTATCAATAAATTGCGGAAAGAAACACCGTTTATTGTGTAAAGATCCACTCTTGGAATAAGTTCAAAAACCACAAAAAAGACTCCGAAACTTAAGCGTTCAGAGCCTTCCAAAACAATTATAAAATTAACGCTTCGAGAACTGAGGTGCACGACGTGCGCCTTTAAGACCGTATTTCTTACGTTCTTTCATACGCGCATCACGCGTTAAGAAGCCTGCGCTTTTTAACGGGGCACGGTTGTCTGGATCAACCTGAAGCAACGCACGGGCTACACCGTGACGGATCGCTCCCGCTTGTCCTGTAAAGCCTCCACCGTCTACATTAACTAAAACGTTATATTGACCTTCAACGCCTGTTTCAACAAGCGGTTGCTTGACAATTAGCTTTAATGTTTCTAGACCGAAATATTCGTCGAGCTCACGGCCATTAATGGTAATCTGACCGTCGCCAGGCACGAGACGGACGCGTGCGACCGAGTGCTTGCGGCGACCTGTACCGTAATATTGTACTTGTGCCAATGTTATACCCTCCTATCGATTAACCGCGAAGTTCGTAAACTTCAGGTTTTTGCGCTTGGTGTTTATGTTCATTTCCAGCATAGACGTGAAGCTTCATCCCCTGCTTACGTCCTAACGTGTTTTTCGGCAGCATACCTTTAACTGCCAGCTCAATCATGCGCTCAGGCTTGTTCGCACGCATGTCACCGGCTTTTGTTTGCTTCAAACCGCTGGGTAATTTGAGTGACGATAATAAATCTTGTCATTCAATTTATTTCCAGTCAATTGAACTTTGCTTGCATTGAGAATGATTACATGGTCTCCTGTATCAACATGAGGTGTGTAAGTAGGCTTATGCTTACCGCGAAGAATGGAAGCAACCTCTGATGCGAGACGACCGAGTGTTTGGCCATCTGCGTCAACGACATACCACTTACGCTCAGTTTCATTCGGCTTTGCCATATATGTTGTACGCATTTACAAATTTCCCTCCTAAAACGCTAGCGTTTCTATTCCAAAATTCATTCGTTACAATCACTATTTTGTTCCATTTCTGAACCCGGGGCTAGTGGGTTTGCAGAATTACCACCTAATATCATATTATATTCAAAGGGCAATGTCAACTAGAAATCCATTGCTTTCAACAGATCTATTCGAAAAGAACAACTTTTTCTAATCTATTCAAATAGCGGACGATCGTAATCAACAGACCATAAATATAAGCCGTGTGCCGGGGCTGTTTTTCCTGCCTGCTCTCGTTGTTTTGCCTCACGAATGCCTTCCATTTTTTCTGGTTCCAGCTTTCCCGCTCCAATCTCGACTAATGTACCGACCATGATTCTTACCATGTTATATAGAAAACCGCTACCGACAAGCGTAAATACCAATTCATCTCCTACCGTCTCCAGCTTAAGCTGATAGAGAGTGCGTATTTTGTTATCGACTGAACTGTTGGCGGCACAGAAGGAACTAAAATCGTAGGTCCCTAGTAAAGTAGCTGCCGCTCCTTCCATCGCATTGATATTCAGAGGATAGGGAACATGCCAGCTAAAATTACGGCGAAAGACATCAGCGCCCTTTGAAAGCAGTATACGATATCGATACTCCTTTTTTGTCGCCGAAAATCGCGAATGAAAGTCTTGCTCAACCTGCTTAGCAGCACAAATGAATAGATCATCTGGTAAGCAGGCATTCAATGCCTTAGTCCATTGCGGCTCAGGAATCGTCAGAGGGCTGTCAAAATGAAAAACCTGCCCGTTTGCATGCGCACCTGCGTCCGTTCTCCCTGAGGCGTGTATGCGGACCTCTCCGCCCTTGTGAAGTGAGCGTAGCGCTTGCTCAATTTCACCTTGCACAGTGCGCTTACCCGGCTGAACCTGATAGCCAGAAAATGCTGTTCCATCGTATGCCAGCTTGCAAGCGATTCTTCGTTTCATGCTTCTTCCCCCTACACTACCCTGAGTATAATAATGACGCTCCCAACTCCGATGCAGATCATTATAGCGCTGAATCACGCCAGGACCAGTGTAACACCCTTAGCTTTGTTCGGCCTTCTCCGCACGATAACCCCTTGCCTCCATCGCTAATGCTAAATCTTCTGCTCGTTTGAAGGCACTGACAAAAAGAGGCACGAGCAACGGCAAGAGTGCCTTTACTCTTTGCATTAGCGGGCCGGAGCTGAAATTCACCCTCGGGCCATTTGTGCCTTCATGATTTTTTCCGTCTCCTGCATAAACGTTGGGATAAACCTTAGAGCAATCGACATCATCAGTGCAAGCTCGTGTGCGGGCAAACCCACCTTCTTGAATGGGGAAAGCAACGTCTCCAACCCGTCGGTTAAATCGATTGGACTTGTTGTTAGCGTTAGTAATGACGTCAGCATGACAAGTGACAGTAGCCTGATTGACAGAAACAAGCCTTGTGAGACCCCGCCTTCATAAATTGTGATCGGACCGAGGGAGAGCCATAGCTCTCCCTCCTTTGTAATGAACACATGCAAAAGGAGTGTGAAAAGCACGAGCCACAAAATAGCTTCAGGCCACGGTATAGAAAACGAAACGGGATTCGTGAAAGGATAGCAAGAAAAAGCGTAAAGGAGACAATAACTGCACTCCCAGTCCAATTATTTACAAGGAAGATAATAAAAATGAATACAAATACACTTAAAATTTTTGCGCGCGGATCGAAGCGATGCAAGAGCGATTCGACTGGAATGTATTGACCGATAATTACATTTTGCAGCATCGACTTCACTCCTTTTGTTTTAAGACACGGGCAAGAAAATCTGCTACCTCTTCATTTTCATATAACATTGGGGCTTCTGACAGCTTCAGTCTCTGCTTCACCTGTTCAAGGAAGCGAAGCGTATCTGGCGGCTCTAGTCCTAGCTCACGAAGGAATTCAGACTGCTGAAAAACCTGATCCGGGCTCCCTTGCATTTCGACAGCGCCTTCTTTCATCACAATAATCTGATCCGCATAGCGTGCAGCATCCTCCATATGATGGGTAACGAGCAAGGTCGTTGTTTGATTTTCGTCATGATAGGCTTTAAACAGCTCCAGCATTTGCTTCCGGCCTTCCGGATCAAGCCCAGCCGTTGGTTCATCTAAAATAAGGACCTCGGGCTTCGATGCCAGAACTCCGGCGATTGCTACTCGCCTCATTTGCCCCCCGCTTAATTGAAACGGGGAGGCCTCCAGTATTGATTGCTCAAGACCGACGAGAGGTAAAACCTCTCTTGCTCGGCGAAGCGCCTCATCCTCTGTTGCACCAAAGTTAATGGGCCCAAAGCAAATATCCTTCGCGACCGTTTCCTCAAAGAGCTGATGCTCTGGATATTGAAAGACGAGTCCGACCCTTTTTCGGAGCGGTTGTAAATCGAGTTTTTTTTGATTGGCCTTAATAGAATAGGGACCCACCTGCAAGGTTCCGCTACTAGGCAAAAGCAAACCGTTTACGTGCTGAATGAGTGTAGACTTGCCGGAGCCCGTATGGCCAATAATCGCTGTAAACGAGCCAGACTGGAGCGTAAGCGTCACGTCACGAAGTGCTTTTTTTTCAAAAGGCGTTCCAGGCATATATTCATGAGTCACTTCATTGAATTGTATTTCCATAGCTCTTCTGTTAGCTCCTCTTCGATTAAGCATGCGCGGTCTAGTGTAATTCCTCTCGCTTCAAGTCGATGTTGGATGTCTAGGGCAAACGGAAGCTCCAGCCCTGCTTGTTTCAACTGATCGGGTGTACGGAAAAGAGTAGACGGTGCCCCGTCCGCGATTGCTTGTCCTTGCTTGAGCACAACAATCCGCTCCGCCATTACTGCCTCCTCCATATCATGGGTAATGGCGACAATCGCTATGCCACGACGATGAAGGAGCTTTATCGTTTCGAGTACTTCTCGTCGCCCCTCCGGATCGAGCATGGAAGTAGCCTCGTCAAAAATGATGACATCAGGCTCCATCGCAACAATGCCTGCAATGGCGACTCGCTGCTTCTGACCGCCCGATAAACGATGCGGTTCTTTCTCAAGCAAATCACGAACCCCGATTAATGTCGAGTAAGCGTCTATTCTTCTTAGCATTTCGCCGCGTTCGATGCCGCGATTTTCAAGTCCAAAGGCGATATCATCCTTTACCGTTGTCGCCACAAATTGGTGCTCCGGATTTTGGAAAACCATACCGACTCGTTTCCGAATTTCCCATCGCTGGGCTTCATTAGTTGAATGATAGCCTGCCACTTGAACTTCACCTTCAGTCGGTAGCAATAAACCGTTGATCAGCTTGCCGAGAGTTGATTTACCTGAACCATTATGCCCGACGATAGAGAGCCACTCCCCTTTTTTTAATGCCCATGGAAAAATGACTCAACGCCTCTAATCCTTTCCCTTCATAGCGAAACGATACGTTCTTCAAGGACACATATTGTTCCATCCTATCACCACCAGCCGTCTTTTTTTTGGTGCTTAAATATGACCGGAGCTACGAGCAAGTTTTGAAAGAGTGCTGGTCGTACTCTCAAACAGTCTTTTAGAACTTTAACAGGACTTTGGCCCAAGCTTGATCCTATTAAAGACCGCACACCTTACCGTTCCTATGACTAGCCCTTCTCCGAAGTCATTCGACTAGGTCTCCTACTATGCGTCAGCAACTAAAGGTTTGACTCGAGCCCTTACCAGCTTCTTAAGCTCATCTAGACTATAGCAAATGGCTCCATACTTATTAGACGTTGACCAAACGTTAAGCTTCTAGCTTCAGAAAGACTTGCACACTATGACAGTCTGAAGGGATAGCTCCTAGTAAAAACAAAAAGGGCCCAGAGTCAGAGCACTTCATGCTCAGATCCTGTTCTGCCCTTTGTCGTCTCTAGTAAATGCTCAAAGTATCCGGTAATCCCCACGCTTCAGTCGTATACGGACGAAACACGGAAGCGCTGTTGACCGTCTCTTGAACACACATTATTATACTAGTTCTATAATCACCATAGGAGCACCGTCTCCGCGACGCGGTCCTAATTTAAGAATACGTGTATAGCCGCCTTGACGCTCCGCGTAACGTTCCGCAATATCAGAGAACAGCTTTTGAACTGCATCTTTGCCTGATTCCGCGTCTGCTTCTTCTTTTCGAATGAAAGCGGCCGCTTGACGACGGGCGTGCAAATCACCGCGCTTGCCAAGGGTAATCATTTTTTTCTACAAATGAGCGTAATTCTTTCGCTTTCGCTTCCGTTGTTTCAATGCGCTCGTTAATGATAAGGTCAGTGGTCAAGTCGCGGAAGAGCGCTTTGCGTGCTGCACTGTCACGACCCAGTTTTGCGTATGCCATCTTCGTTCCCCCCTTTGTCACTTATTTATCCTATACTTCTTCAGCTATTCCTCTTTGCGAAGTCCAAGACCAAGCTCTCCTAGCTTTTCTTGCACCTCTTCTAAAGACTTACGTCCGAGATTACGAACCTTCATCATATCTTCTTCAGTCTTTTGAGTCAGCTCTTGAACCGTGTTAATTCCGGCACGCTTCAAACAATTATAAGAACGAACCGACAAATCGAGTTCTTCAATTGTCATTTCAAGAACTTTCTCTTTTTGATCCTCTTCTTTTTCGACCATGATTTCAGCATTTTGCGCTTGATCTGTTAGGCCGACAAAAATATTTAAATGCTCTGTAAAAATTTTGGCACCAAGGGATACTGCTTCTTCAGGACGTATGCTTCCGTCAGTCCAGACATCAAGAGTTAGTTTGTCATAGTTGGTAACCTGACCGACACGTGTATTCTCAACTTGATAGTTTACGCGTGAAACAGGTGTATAGATAGAGTCTATTGGAAGAACACCAATCGCCTGATCATCATTCTTATTGCCTTCAGCAAGAATATAGCCACGTCCCCGCTTTGCTGTTAGGCGCATATGAAGATTAGCTCCCTTAGCTAAAGTCGCAATATGCAAATCTGGTTCAACACTTCGATATCACTATCGTGAGTCAAATCACCGGCTGTTACTACGCCTTCTCCTTGCACATCAATCTCGAGCGTTTTTTTCTTCATCTGAATAAATCTTCAAGGCCAATTGCTTCAAATTTAAAATAACGGTTGTAACATCCTCCACAACTCCCTCAATTGTCGAGAATTCATGGAGAACTCCATCAATTTGAACGGACGTAACCGCAGCACCAGGAAGCGATGAAAGCAGAATACGACGCAAGGAGTTCCCTAAAGTTGTTCCGTAACCGCGTTCCAGAGGCTCTACTACAAATTTACCGTACTTTGCGTTTTCACTCACTTCAACCGTTTCAATATTTGGCTTTTCGATTTCAATCATTCAACAAACCCTCCTTCAAAACGTCGAACTCCGGTATATTTAGTTAAGGAATGCCTAATCGGACACCCGCCCCACCAGGCAGCTCCCAACTGTTTCACCTTACTCGTCAAATGGATTGTCTTCATCTCATCCATTATTGACAGATTCGGGAAATCTATACAATGATTGATTCCGTTACACTCTACGACGTTTTGGCGGACGGCAGCGTTATGAGGAACAGGTGTCACATCTTTAATCATATTGACCTCTAATCCAACAGCCTGTAATGAACGAATCGCCGCTTCACGGCCAGCACCAGGACCTTTAACAGAAACCTCAATAGTTTCATGCCGTTTTCCATCGCTGTTTTTGCAGCCGCTTCAGCAGCCATTTGGGCAGCAAACGGTGTTGATTTACGAGAACCTTTAAAGCCTAATGCACCCGCACTTGCCCAAGAAATTGCATTACCGTGCGGATCCGTAATCGTAACAATCGTATTGTTAAAAGTAGAGCGGATGTGTGCAACACCTGACTCCACATTTTTACGTTGCCGACGCTTTGGACGAGTATTCGTTTTCTTAGCCATGCTTTAACCAGCCTCCTTTACTATTTTTTCTTGTTTGCCACTGTACGACGAGGACCTTTACGTGTACGTGCATTGTTTTTCGAATTTTGACCGCGAACAGGTAAGCCACGGCGATGGCGAATCCCACGGTATGAGCCAATTTCGATCAAGCGCTTGATGTTCAGAGAAACTTCACGGCGAAGATCACCTTCAACAGTTTGATTGCCTATCGCTTCACGAATTCGTCCCAATTCTTCCTCTGTTAAATCACGACGCGTGTATCTTCGGAAACATTTGCTTCAGCAAGAATTTCAGAAGCCTTTGACTTGCCGACTCCATAGATATACGTTAGAGAAATGACCACTCTCTTATCTCGTGGAACATCGACTCCAGCAATACGTGCCATATACTCTGCACCTCCTTAGATTAACCTTGTCTTTGTTTGTGTTTCGGATTTTCACATATGACCATGACCGCGCCTTTACGGCGGATGACTTTACACTTCTCACAGATCGGTTTCACCGATGGTTTGACCTTCATTTCATTTACCTCCTTATGAAGGATGGTTCACATACAATATATTAGATGAACATCTAATATTTTCGAACAGTTTATTTATAACGGTAAGTGATTCGTCCACGCGTCAAATCATAAGGGGACAATTCCACCGTCACTTTATCTCCTGGTAGAATTCGAATAAAGTTCATTCGAATTTTCCCTGAAACGTGCGCGAGAATCTTGTGCCCGTTTTCCAATTCGACACGAAACATCGCATTGGGAAGTGGTTCAATGACTGTTCCTTCCACTTCAATAACATCTTCTTTTGCCATATGGATTTTACGCTCCTTCCTTCAGTAAATCAAGTGTATTTGAGAAAATTTTTATGTCCCTTTTGGTGACACGTTCCCTTGTTCAAAGCGAGATGTTATTCTAACCGCTTAAAGCTAGGCTTTCGTCAGAATATCATAGCCACTGTCGGTAATCGCAATCGTATGTTCAAAGTGGGCACATTGCTTGCCGTCGACGGTGACAACCGTCCAATTATCGGCTAATGTGCGCACATAACGAGTTCCAGCATTAATCATTGGCTCAATGGCCAATACCATTCCCGTTTTTAAACGAGGCCCTTTTCCAGGTGGTCCATAATGTGGGATTTGTGGGTCTTCATGTAAGTCTTGCCCGACTCCATGTCCGACATACTCGCGCACGATTGAGAAACCAAATGGCTCCGCGTAGGCTTGAATGGCATGTGAGATGTCAGATAAACGCGCACCAGCTCTTGCTTGCTCCAACCCTTTGTATAGAGAAGCTTCCGTAACATCCAGAAGTCGCTGATCCTCGTCACTGATTGTCCCTACTGCATAGGTCCAGGCTGAATCACCATGGTAGCCGTTGTACTCGGCCCCGATGTCGAGACTGATAATATCTCCTTCTTTCAGCACACGCCCTCCAGGGATACCGTGTACCAACTCTTCATTTACTGAAGCACAGATACTACCTTTAAAACCATTATAGCCTTTAAAAGAAGGTTTTGCGTTGTGCGAACGAATAAATTTTTCCGCTATCTTATCCAGTTCTTTTGTCGTTACTCCAGGTTTAATATGTTCCTTTAACAATTGATGTGTTAAAGCGACAATTTCCCCTGCGTGGCGCATGATTTCAATCTCTCGCTCAGTTTTGCAGATAATCATGCATAGATTCCTTTCAAAAGCTGGTTGATATTTTCATACACTTTGTCGATATCTTGATTTCCATCAATCGAGCGCAAGTAACCTTTTTCCGAATAATAATCAATTAACGCTGCGCCTGTTTCCGGTTTACTTCCAACCGCTTTTTCACCGTTTCAGGCTTGTCATCATCGCGCTGGATAAGTTCACTTCCGTCCACATCGCATTTTCCTTCAACCTTCGGCGGATTAAACAGAATATGATAGGCTTTGCCTGAAGTTGGTGATATTCGTCTTCCTGTCAAGCGCTCCAATAGTAATTGCTCAGGTACTTCGATGTTTAAAACAAAATCAAGCTTCCGTCCTTCTGAAGAAAGCATAGCTTCCAATGCTTCCGCCTGAGCTACGGTTCTTGGAAAACCATCCAACAAAAATCCGTTGTTACAGTCATTTTCTGTCAAGCGTTCACGCACAATACCAATCGTTACATCATCAGCACAAGCTCGCCTGCGTCCAAATATGCTTTAGCCTTTAAGCCGAGCTCAGTCTCAGCCTTTATGGCAGCGCGGAACATATCACCAGTTGAGATGTGGGGAATCTGATATTTTTCGACGATTTTTTTCTGCCTGGGTTCCTTTACCGGCGCCTGGCAGCCCCATCAATATAAGATTCATGCTTGTTTCCCTCCATCGTTCCGAATTAACAACAGGAAGGCGAACAGGAGAATGTCCTCCTACTCCCCTTAGCTACTTAATAAAACCTTTATAAGAACGTTTAATTAGCTGACTTTCTATCTGTTTCATCGTGTCTAATGCTACACCAACTACGATTAATAATCCAGTACCGCCAATTTGAACAGCTGTTGGTAACTCCATCAATCGAGTGAAAAATACTGGAATGATAGCCACTGTCGCAAGGAACAGTGCGCCAACAAACGTTAAACGGTATAAGATCTTTGTTAAGTGATTTTGCGTTGTTTTACCGGGACGAATGCCTGGAATATAGCCGCCTTGTTTCTTAAGATTATCGGCCATTTTTTCCGGGTTAACCTGGATAAACGTATAAAAGTAAGTAAACGCGATAATCAGCAAGGCAAAAACGACCATACCGATTGGGTTTTCGGTGTAATTAAATACACGGGTGACCCATCTTGCAATTTCATTTTCGTCCCCAAAAAAAGCCTGCGACTGTAGGAGGGAAAACGAACAGAGCCGAAGCAAAGATCACAGGAATTACCCCTGCGCCATTTACTTTTAACGGTAAATGAGTCGATTGTCCACCAACCGGATTACGTCCGACCAAACGCTTCGCGTATTGGACCGGAATCTTGCGAAGAGCCTGCTGAACATAAATCACTCCGACAACAATCGCTAAAATGGCTAATGCGAGCAGGAGAATGGAAGCAATGCTAAGAAATAGCTGATCTCCAGCATCCTGAATATGAGTGACGTAAATCTGGTTCACTCCATTCGGAATTCCAGCTGCAATACCGGCAAAAATTAAGAGCGAGATCCCGTTTCCTACACCTTTGGCCGTGATTTGCTCACCGAGCCACATTAGGAAAGCAGTTCCAGCTGTTAATACTAGTGCGATGAACAAGTAAGTTGGAATTGTCGGATCTGGGATAAGACCAGGAAAAAATGAATTAAAGCCGATTGACATTCCCAATGCTTGCACAAAGCCCAAAACGATTGTCCCATAACGAGTAATCTGTGTTAGCTTGCGTCTACCCGCCTCCCCTTCCTTTGCCCATTCGGCAAATTTAGGAACGACATCCATTTGCAGAAGCTGAACAACAATCGAAGCAGTGATGTATGGCATGATTCCCATCGCGAAGATCGAAAAATTGCCTAATGCGCCTCCTCCAAAGGTGTTCAAAAAACCAAATGCATTGGATTGATCCATGAAATCAAGAACGTCGCTATTTGAGCCAGGAATAGGAATAAAGGTGCCGATACGGAACACAACGAGCATGAGCAGGGTGAATACGACTTTCCGGCGTAAATCACCCACTCTGATAATGTTTGCGATCGTACGAAACATTAAATCACCTCAGTTTTTCCGCCTGCAGCTTCGATAGCATTAACTGCAGCTGCAGAAAACTTATGTGCCTTTACAGTCAGATTCTTTTCAAGCTTGCCGTTACCGAGAATTTTAATTCCGTCTTTTGCATTGGAAACCGTTCCTGTTTCAATTAGCAATTCAGGTGATACTTCGGTTCCATCTTCAAAACGGTTTAATGTTCTAAGATTCACGATAGCAAACTCCTTACGAGTCGGATTCGTAAAACCGCGCTTTGGCAAACGACGGTACAGTGGATTTTGTCCGCCTTCAAATCCAGGACGGACACCGCCACCGGAACGAGAATTCTGCCCTTTGTGACCTCTACCAGCTGTTTTACCGTTACCAGAAGCAATTCCACGCCCGACACGTTTCCGTACTTTTCGAGATCCTTCTGCAGGTTTCAACTCATGAAGTTTCATGTTGACACCTCCTCATAGAATAGATTGATGCTTATGCTTCGATTTCTTTTACCGTTACTAAGTGAGATACTTTATTGATCATCCCGCGTATAGCTGCGTTGTCTGCCTGAACGACAGAATGGTGCATTTTACGCAATCCAAGCGTATTCACTGTAGCGCGTTGGTCTTTCGGGCGCCCGATAAGACTACGAGTGAGGGTAATTTCTAATTTCTTAGCCATTTAATCTCCCTCCTTATCCTAACAATTCTTCTACTGTTTTACCACGCAGTTTCGCTACATCTTCCGCACGTTTTAGGCTTTTCAAGCCTTCCATTGTAGCGCGAACCATGTTAATTGGATTATTTGAACCCAATGATTTTGAAAGGATGTCGCCGACACCTGCTAATTCAAGGACCGCACGGACAGGACCACCAGCGATAACTCCCGTTCCTTCAAGCGCTGGCTTCAGTAAGACGCGTCCCGCGCCAAAATGTCCAACTATTTCATGAGGAATCGAAGTACCGACAACAGGAACTTCGATTAGGTTCTTCTTCGCATCTTCAACGCCTTTGCGAATCGCCTCTGGAACCTCCTGAGCTTTACCCATTCCGAATCCGACACGTCCGTTTTTATCTCCAACGACAACCAATGCAGCAAAGCGGAAACGACGTCCACCACTAACCACCTTGGCTACACGATTGACGGCTACTACTTTCTCTTCAAGTTCCAACGTATTAGGTCAATACGACTCATTCGTTTTCCCTCCTTTGTTCTTTAAAATTGCAGGCCAGCTTCGCGAGCTGCCTCTGCGAGTGCTGCTACACGTCCATGATAAATGTATCCGCCGCGGTCAAACACAACGACTTTATGTCCGTTTTCTACTGCACGCTTTGCCACAAGCTCTCCGACTTGTTTTGCTGCTTCTTTGTTACCGCCATTAGTAATATCAAGCTCTTTATCCAAAGAAGAAGCTGTAGCCAGAGTGACGCCATTTACATCATCAATGAGCTGAGCATAAATGTGCTTTGATGAACGGAAAACGTTAAGACGCGGACGTTCAGGTGTTCCCGTAATTGCCCGTCGAACGTGAGCATGCCTTTTCTTACGCGCCACATTTTTGTTAGGCTTCGTAATCATTGAACGTCATTCCTTTCCACTTAATGATTATTTACCAGTCTTACCTTCTTTACGACGCACATATTCTCCTTCATAACGAATCCCTTTTCCTTTATAAGGCTCAGGAAGACGAACTGAACGGATGTTTGAAGCTGCGGCGCCTACACGCTCTTTATCAATACCTTTGACAACGACCTTGGTATTAGATGGAACGTCGATTTCAATTCCTTGCTCAGGAACGATTTCTACTGGATGAGAATAGCCGACGTTCAAAACTAGCTTCTGCCCGGACTTCGAGGCACGATAACCGACACCTATTAACTCTAATCCTCGTTCGAAGCCTTTCGTAACACCTTCAACCATATTGTTAATCAGGCTTCGCGTCGTGCCGTGAAGCGCGCGATGCTCTTTATTATCAGAAGGTCGCTCAACCGTAATCTGGTTTTCTTCGATGTTGATTTTCATATCTGAGTGAAGGTTCCGTTTTAACTCACCTTTAGGCCCTTTCACTGTAATCAATGTTCCGTCTAATGTAGTTGTCACACCAGCAGGAACCTCGATTGGTTTAATTCCGATACGTGACATTATTGTCCACCTCCGTTCATTTCACGAAATGCTTACCAAACGTACGCTAATACTTCTCCGCCGACCTGCTGCGAGCGTGCGTCCTTATCCGTCATTACTCCTTTTGATGTTGACACAAGCGCGATTCCAAGACCACCTAAAACGCGTGGAAGTTCGCTTGCTTTGGCATACACACGGAGTCCAGGCTTACTGATTCGCTTTAATCCTGTAATTACTCGCTCATTGTTGCTACTATATTTCAAAAAGATGCGAATCACACCTTGCTTATTGTCTTCGATGTATTCATAATCGCGAATAAAGCCTTCGCCCTTTAATATTTCGGCAATTTCCTTCTTTACCTTTGAAGCAGGCAATTCCAGCTTCTCGTGACGAACAGTGTTTGCATTGCGAATACGTGTCAGCATATCTGCAATTGGATCTGTCATGACCATTTATGTTTACCTCCTTCCCGTTCTTGGGGCTTACCAGCTAGCTTTTTTGACACCAGGAATTTGCCCTTTATAAGCAAGCTCCCTGAAGCAAATCCGGCAAAGTTTAAACTTACGTATCACTGAGTGAGGACGACCGCAACGTTCACAACGTGTATACTCTTGCACTTTATACTTCTGTGTACGCTTTTGCTTTGCAATCATAGATTTTTTTTGCCAAAGTATTCCCTCCTCTTTATTTGCAGTTATTTTTGAAATGGCATTCCCATTTGTCCAAGTAACTCGCGGGCCTCTTCGTCCGTATTCGCCGTTGTAACGAGGACGACATCCATTCCACGTACCCGATCTACTTTATCGTAATTAATTTCAGGAAAAATTAATTGCTCTTTCACGCCTAGCGTATAATTCCCGCGACCGTCAAAGGCTTTCTTAGAAACTCCACGGAAGTCACGGACACGCGGGAGGGAAACAGTAACCAATTTATCGAGAAATTCATACATGCGATCTCCACGCAACGTTACCTTCGCACCAATCGGCATACCTTCACGAAGCTTAAACCCAGCAATTGACTTTTTCGCTTTTGTGATTACAGGCTTTTGACCGGTAATTTCAGATAACTCCTCAACAGCTTTATCCAATGCCTTCGCATTAGCAACTGCATCACCAACGCCCATGTTCACAACAATTTTTTTCAAGCTTTGGTACAGCCATGACTGATGAATAATTAAACTTCTCCACTAGAGAAGGAACAATTTCTTGAGAATATTTCTCCTTTAAACGATTCATTCGATTTGACCTCCTTCCGGTTCACCGACTACTTATCCAACACTTCGCCAGATTTTTTCGCAATCCGTACTTTCTTACCTTTTTCTTCTGTATGACCTACTCGTGTAGGCTCTTTTGTTTTCGGATCGATAGGCATTACATTTGAAGAATGAATCGGCGCTTCCTGATTCAAAATTCCACCTTGAGGATTATCCTGAGATGGCTTTGCGTGCTTCTTCACCATATTGACGCCTTCAACAAGAACGCGGCTTTTCTTTGGGAATGATTCTAAAATAACGCCCTCTTTCCCTTTGTCTTTTCCAGAGATGACCTTTACTGTGTCACCTTTTTTAACATGCATTTTGGCCATGTTCGCACCTCCTTGACAGGGCATAGCAATTTCATCTATTAAAGAACTTCTGGAGCAAGAGATACAATTTTCATGAACTGATTGTCACGAAGCTCACGTGCTACCGGACCGAAAATACGAGTACCACGAGGACTCTTGTCATCGCGAACGATAACAGCGGCGTTTTCGTCAAACTTAATGTACGAACCGTCATTTCGGCGAGAGCCGCTTTTTGAACGAACGATAACAGCCTTAACGACTTCACCTTTCTTGACAACGCCACCTGGTGTTGCTTTTTTTCACCGAGCAAACAATCAAATCTCCAATGTTCGCTGTCTTGCGCCCAGATCCACCTAACACTTTAATACACAGGACTTCACGAGCTCCCGAGTTATCAGCAACTTTTAAGCGGGTTTCCTGCTGAATCATGCGAGCTTACCTCCCTTCAAATCAAAAAAAATCTATTAGATAACAACCGCTTCTTCGACGATCTCGACTAAACGGAATCGTTTGTTCTTTGAAAGCGGACGAGTTTCCATAACTTTTACGACGTCGCCGTTTTTCGCGCTATTTTCTTCGTCATGAGCTTTAAATTTTTTTCGAATACTTGACACGCTTTCCATAAAGGCGGTCCTTCTTGTATGTTTCGACAAGAACGGTAATCGTCTTATCCATTTTGTCAGAAACTACGCGTCCCGTATAGACTTTACGCTGGTTGCGTTCCATAGGTTAAACCTCCTTTTAGACGTTTTGGATTCCGAGCTCACGTTCGCGCAAAACGGTTTTTGCACGAGCTATGGCTTTCCGAACTTCGCGAATCCGTGTTGGGTTATCCAATTGACCTGTCGCTAGCTGAAAGCGCAGATTAAACAACTCTTCCTTTAGCGACTTGGTTTTTTTTGTTCTATTTCTGCAGTGGTTAAATTACGTAGCTCATTAGCTTTCATTTGCGTCACCACCCACTTCTTCGCGTTTTACAAATTTCGTTTTAATCGGTAGCTTATGAGAAGCAAGACGTAATGCTTCACGAGCAACTTCTTCAGGAACACCTGAAATTTCGAACATGATTTTTCCTGGCTTTACAACGGCTACCCAACCTCAGGAGCCCCTTTACCAGAACCCATCCTAACCTCTAACGGCTTTGCAGTGTATGGCTTAGAAGGGAAAATTTTAATCCAAACCTTACCACCACGCTTCATATAACGCGTCATCGCAATACGGGCTGCCTCAATTTGACGGTTTGTGATCCATGAGGACTCAATGGCTTGAAGGCCATATTCACCAAAATGAACCTCTGTGCCGCCTTTCGCACGACCACGCATTTTTCCGCGATGCTCACGACGGTATTTCACACGCTTAGGCATTAACATGATTATTTGCCTCCTTCCCCTTTGTTCGTTCCTTTCGTTGGAAGGACTTCACCACGATAAATCCAGATTTTCACACCTAGCTTACCGTATGTTGTATCAGCTTCTGCTGTACCATAATCGATATCAGCACGAAGTGTGTGAAGTGGAACAGTTCCTTCACTATAGTGTTCAGCACGAGCAATATCAGCGCCTCCAAGACGACCTGACACCTGTGTTTTAATTCCTTTAGCTCCGGCACGCATTGTCCGTTGAATCGCCTGCTTCATTGCACGACGGAATGAAATACGATTTTCTAATTGGCGAGCAATGTTTTCAGCAACAAGCTTTGCATCTAGGTCAGCTTGCTTCACTTCAAAAATATTGATGTGTACTCGCTTACCTGTTAATTGGTTCAATGCTTTTCTTAATGCTTCAACTTCCGAACCGCCTTTTCCGATCACCATACCAGGTTTAGCGGTAGAAATTGTAATGTTGACACGACTTGCCGCACGTTCGATCTCTATTTTAGACACGGACGCGTCCTTTAAACGTTTTTCGATGTACTCACGAACTTTAATATCTTCGTGAAGCAAATCTGCATAATCCTTTTCGGCGTACCATTTTGACTCCCAGTCACGAATGACGCCGACTCGTAGTCCAACCGGATTGACTTTTTGACCCACGCGCTATCCCTCCTTTTTTTTCTGTTACAACGAGTGTAATATGACTCGTACGTTTGTTAATTCGACTTCCACGTCCCATCGCTCTTGGACGGAAGCGTTTCAGCGTAACACCTTCATCGACGAAGGCTTCACTAATTACTAGATTATTTGGCTCCATTTCATAGTTGTGCTCCGCATTCGCAACGGCAGAGTTCAATAGCTTCTCTACTACAGGAGATGCGGACTTAGGCGTATGACGTAGAATCGCAATTGCCTCACCGACCTGTTTGCCGCGAATCAAGTCAACAACTAGGCGCACTTTACGAGGAGCAATACGCACTTGTTTTGCTACAGCTTTAGCTTGCATGACTAGGACCTCCTCTCTTACTCACCTTAACGTCTTGTTTTCCTATCATCAGCAGCATGGCCTTTGTACGTACGGCTAGGTGCAAATTCACCAAGCTTGTGACCGACCATATCTTCTGAAATGTAAACCGGCACGTGCTTACGACCGTCATAGACAGCAATAGTGTGACCGATAAATTCAGGGAAAATCGTAGAACGACGAGACCATGTTTTGATTACACGTTTGTTGTCACTATCGCCCATTGCTTCTACCTTTTTAATTAAGTGTTCATCGGCAAAAGGTCCTTTTTTCAAGCTACGACCCATGCGAAAACCTCCCTTCGCGATTGGCCCACGGCTCTAACGCTTAGAACCGCAGCTAATCTCGTTATTTTTTTACGACGACGTACAATGTACTGATCAGATGGCTTGTTCTTCTTCCGTGTTTTGTAACCGAGCGTTGGTTTCCCCCACGGTGACATTGGTGATTTACGGCCAATCGGTGCACGACCTTCTCCACCACCGTGTGGGTGATCATTCGGGTTCATTACTGAGCCACGAACCGTCGGACGCTTGCCTAGCCAACGGGAACGGCCCGCTTTACCAATATCGACAAGCTCATGCTCAATGTTACCAACTTGACCGATCGTTGCTCGACACGTAGCAAGAATGTAGCGCGTTTCGCCAGAATTCAACCGTACGAGAACGTAGTCTCCTTCTTTGGCTAGCAGCTGTGCTTCCGTTCCGGCTGAACGAACGAGCTGTCCACCTTTACCTGGTCTCATTTCAATATTATGAATAACGCTACCAACAGGCATATTTTTCAACGGAAGCGCATTTCCAACTTTAATGTCCGCCTTCTCGCCAGATTCAATCATCATACCCACTGTTAGACCTTTTGGTGCTAGAATGTAACGCTTTTCACCATCTACATAATGGATTAGTGCAATGTTTGCTGAACGATTCGGATCGTACTCAATCGTAGCAACGCGCCCTGGAATCCCATCTTTAGTCCGCTTGAAATCAATGACACGATACTGACGTTTATGGCCGCCGCCTTGGTGACGGACAGTCAGTCTCCCTTGGTTGTTACGACCGCCTTTTTTATGCAATGGAGCAAGCAATGATTTTTCTGGTTTGTCAGTCGTAATCTCGGCAAAATCCGATACAGACATGTTACGACGACCTGCACTTGTCGGTTTATATTTTTTTAATCGGCATGTTTAGTTCCCTCCTTCTCTGTTAAACTTAGACACCGTCAAAGAACTCGAGTTCTTTGCTCTCAGGCGTCAATGTAACAATTGCTTTCTTACGACGGGCGGTAAAGCCCGTGTAACGACCAAAACGCTTGGCCTTTCCTTTATAGTTCATCGTATTTACATTTGAAACCTTCACTTCAAAGATCTCTTCTACCGCATCTTTGATTTGCGTTTTATTAGCACGTACATCTACTTCGAACGTATACTTTTTATCAGTCATTAGATCAGTAGAACGTTCTGTAATGACGGGGCGCTTAATGATATCACGAGCGTTTGACATTACGCAAGCACCTCCTCTACTTTTGCAACGGCTTCTTTTGTTATGATCAGCTGATCATGCTTCAGCAGATCGAGAACGCTGACACCGTTGGCAGTTACAAATGTGACACCTGGAATATTACGAGCGGATAAGGCAACCGTTTCATTGTAGTCTGCAGTAACGACAAGTGCTTTTCGTTCGACAGACAATCCGGTAAGAATCGATACCATGTCCTTCGTTTTGATCGCTTCTAGCTGTAAATCTTCCAATACAACAATTTCATTTGCTTTGGCTTTGCTAGAAAGCGCAGATTTAATCGCTAACCGACGTACTTTTTTCGGGAACTTGTAGCTGTAGCTACGCGGAGTCGGACCGAAAACAATCCCACCGCCTACCCATTGTGGTGAACGGATCGAGCCTTGACGCGCTTTACCCGTACCTTTTTGACGCCATGCTTGCGGCCGCCGCCACGAACTTCCGAACGTTCTTTTGTTTTATGTGTACCTTGGCGAAGCGATGCTTGCTGCATCACAACAGCATCATGAAGCACACTTTTATTTGGCTCAATACCAAATACGGATTCAGATAGCTCAATATCTCCTACCTGAGAGCCCGATTGGTTGAATAATGCTACTTTCGGCATGATAAGTCCTCCTTTCTATGACTGTTTATTTCGCTTTAATCGCGCTTTGAATCGTAACGTAGCTTTTCTTTGCTCCAGGAATATTCCCCTTCACTAAAAGAAGGTTACGCTCAGTATCAACTTTAACAATTTCAAGGTTTTGAATCGTCACTTGCTCGCCGCCCATGCGACCAGGAAGAAGCTTCCCTTTAAAAACCCGGTTTGGAGCGACAGGCCCCATTGAACCAGGTCCTCGATGGTAGCGGGAACCGTGACTCATTGGTCCACGGGATTGGTTGTGGCGCTTAATCGCACCTTGGAAGCCTTTCCCTTTGGACGTTCCTGTTACATCTATAACGTCGCCTTCAGCGAATGTATCTACCTTGATTTCTTGGCCTACTTCAATCTCACCAAGCTCTTCTCCACGGATTTCCTTGATGAAGCGCTTAGGAGTCGTATTAGCTTTTGTGGCATGTCCTTCGGCTGGCTTATTGCTGTTTGCTTTCTTCTGATCGGCAAAGCCTAATTGAATCGCCTCATACCCATCAGATTCTACCGTTTTCTTTTGCAACACTACGTTAGGTTCAGCTTCGATTACTGTCACTGGGATGACATCACCATTATCAGCAAAAACCTGGGTCATACCGATTTTTCTTCCTAAGATTCCTTTGGTCATCCGTTACACCTCCTAATAAATCTAAAATTATTTATTTGCCATTTCTACCTGCAAATCCAATCGTTGAATCTTTCAGGTATCTATTACTGTTTAAGACTTAAAGTTTGATTTCAATATCAACGCCAGACGGCAGATCTAAACGCATTAGCGCATCTACAGTTTGCGGCGTCGGGTTCACGATATCAATTAAACGCTTATGTGTACGCATTTCAAACTGCTCGCGAGAATCCTTGTACTTATGCACCGCACGAAGAACGGTATATACCGATTTCTCTGTTGGAAGTGGAATCGGACCGGATACTTGTGCACCAGAACGTTTTGCTGTTTCCACAATCTTTTCTGCTGATTGATCAAGTACACGGTGATCGTACGCCTTTAACCGAATACGAATCTTTTGCTTTGCCATTTAAGCCCCTCCTTTTTCGTCCATTTTGATAAACAGACATACTCCGCGAAAATTTCCTCCACCCCGCCATGGCAAAGGGGCCGGGTGTGTCAGCAACCTTCCGCATCAACGCTGTCAATGACCAACATTCAACATTATACATAGATTCATTACCTAAATCAAGTAAAATTTGAAAGTTGGCACACGCATACCATTATAAAGAAGCCACCGCTCCATTGCAAGCTGTTTTATGAGAAAAACTTCATGACCGCCCTTTACAAGTTCAAAAAGAGCCTGCCGTCGATAAAAGCACGGCAAGCTCTTCTTTAATCGTCTGTTCTTACTTAGTGATTGTAGCTACAACACCAGAACCAACAGTACGTCCGCCTTCACGAATCGAGAAGCGAGTTCCTTCTTCAATCGCGATCGGTGAAATGAGCTCAACTGTCATTTCGATGTTATCGCCAGGCATAACCATCTCTACGCCATCTGGAAGCTGAATGATTCCAGTTACGTCAGTTGTACGGAAGTAGAACTGAGGACGGTAGTTAGAAAAGAAAGGGGTATGGCGTCCACCTTCTTCTTTTGAAAGAACATAAACTTCAGCTTTGAAATTTGTATGAGGTGTAATTGTTCCAGGCTTAGCAAGAACCTGTCCACGCTGTACATCCTCACGGCCTACTCCACGAAGAAGGGCACCGATGTTATCACCAGCTTCTGCATAGTCAAGAAGCTTACGGAACATTTCAACCCCGGTAACAGTCGTCGATTTAGCTTCATCTGCCAAACCGATGATATCAATAACATCACCGACATTCAGCTGTCCACGCTCAACACGGCCAGTTGCAACTGTTCCACGACCAGTGATTGAGAAAACATCCTCAACCGGCATCATGAATGGCTTTTCAGTATCACGCTCTGGCGTAGGAATGTATTCATCTACAGCAGCCATCAATTCAAGAATTTTGTCTTCGTAGGCTTCGTCACCTTCAAGTGCTTTAAGAGCTGAACCTTGAATAACAGGGACGTCATCGCCAGGGAAGTCGTACTCAGAAAGTAGGTCGCGAACTTCCATTTCTACAAGCTCAAGCAACTCTTCATCATCAACCATGTCGCATTTGTTCAAGAATACGACAAGCGCTGGTACACCAACGTTACGAGATAGAAGGATGTGCTCACGAGTTTGTGGCATCGGACCATCAGCAGCAGACACAACAAGAATTCCACCATCCATTTGTGCAGCTCCAGTGATCATATTTTTGACATAGTCAGCGTGCCCAGGCAGTCAACGTGAGCATAGTGACGATTCTCAGTTTCGTACTCCACGTGTGCAGTAGAAATTGTGATTCCACGCTCACGCTCTTCTGGAGCACCATCAATTGCGTCATAAGCCATCGCTTCGCCTTTACCAGAACGCTTAGCAAGTACAGTTGTAATAGCTGCAGTTAGCGTTGTTTTACCATGGTCAACGTGTCCAATTGTACCAATATTGGCATGTGTCTTGGAACGATCAAACTTTTCTTTAGCCATGATTCATTTCCTCCCTTAATTAAACATTTAAGAAATTTTTATGGATAAGAAAGGTGAACTCTTTTTTTGAATAGCACCTTCCTTAGCTTACAACAAATTCAAACATGAAACAATTACATTCAGAAATTATTCGCCAGTTTGCTTCTTAATAATTTCTTCAGCTACACTTTTCGGTACTTCCTCGTAGTGATCAAAGAACATCGTATATGTTCCGCGACCTTGCGAGCGAGAACGAAGAGATGTTGCATAACCAAACATTTCAGCTAATGGTACAAACGCTTTAACCGCTTGTGCATTTCCACGCGCCTCCATGCCTTCAACCCGTCCGCGACGTGCCGTAATATCACCCATGACATCACCCATATACTCTTCAGGAACATTAACCTCTACCTTCATGAGCGGCTCAAGCAGAACTGGGTTACACTTTGATTTAGCGTTTTTCAGCGCCATAGATGCGGCAATTTTAAACGCCATTTCACTGGAGTCGACATCGTGGTAAGAACCATCGTAAAGCTTCGCTTTCACGTCGATCACAGGATAACCGGCAATTAAACCGTTATTCAGTGCTTCTTCAACACCAGCCTGTACGGAAGGAATATATTCGCGTGGAACAACCCCACCGACGATCTTGTTTTCAAATTCGAAGCCTGCGCCTTCCTCATTTGGAGAAAACTCAATCCAAACGTGACCAAATTGTCCACGACCACCCGATTGACGTACAAATTTACCTTCAACTTGAGCAGTCTGACGAATCGTTTCGCGATATGATACTTGAGGTGCACCAACATTGGCTTCAACCTTAAATTCGCGCTTCATCCGTCAACGATAATATCAAGGTGAAGTTCACCCATTCCTGAAATAATCGTTTGCCCAGTTTCTTCGTCTGTATGGGTAGTAAAGGTCGGATCTTCTTCAGCGAGTTTGGCAAGCGCCATTCCCATTTTATCTTGATCTGCTTTTGACTTCGGCTCAACGGACAAGTGGATAACTGGCTCTGGAAACTCCATCGATTCAAGAATAACAAGACTCTTTTCATCGCAAAGTGTATCACCTGTCGTCGTTTCCTTCAATCCAACAGCAGCAGCAATATCGCCAGAATAAACCGTTGAGATCTCTTCACGCGAGTTGGCATGCATTTGCAGGATCCGACCGACGCGTTCACGCTTTTCTTTCGTTGAATTCATCACGTAGGAGCCTGAATCAAGCGTCCCAGAATAAACGCGGAAGAACGTCAACCTTCCGACATACGGATCAGTCATAACTTTAAAGGCTAAAGCAGAAAATGGTTGATCGTCACCAGCTTTACGAACCACTTCTTCTTCCGAATCAGGTAATTGACCCTTAATCGGTGGAACATCAAGTGGAGAAGGCAGGTAATCGATCACTGCGTCTAGCATTAACTGGACGCCTTTATTTTTGAAGCTGAGCCACAAAGAACTGGATAGAATTCAACATTACAGGTTCCTTTACGGATCGCAGCTTTCAATTCTTCCTTCGTTAACTCTTCGCCTTCCAAATACTTCATCATTAAATCTTCATCAAGCTCGGCTACTGCTTCAACCAGCTTCTCACGGTGTTCATCGGCAAGCTCCTTGTACTCCTCTGGAATGTCTTTCGCTTCTGTGCGAGTACCAAGGTCATCTTCATAAAAATAGGCCACCATTTCAACGAGGTCAATAATTCCCTCGAAGTTCTCCTCCGCACCGATTGGTAGTTGAATTGGGTGGGCATTTGCTTGAAGACGTTCATGCAACGTACCGACTGAGTATAGGAAGTCTGCGCCGGTTTTATCCATCTTATTGACGAATACAACACGTGGCACTCCATAAGTTGTCGCTTGACGCCATACAGTTTCTGTTTGCGGTTCAACCCCGGATTGAGCATCAAGAACCGCTACAGCTCCATCCAATACGCGTAGGGAACGTTCTACCTCTACTGTAAAGTCCACGTGTCCAGGTGTATCGATGATATTAATCCGGTGGTCTTTCCATTGGGCGGTGGTAGCAGCAGAAGTAATCGTGATTCCACGCTCCTGCTCCTGCGCCATCCAGTCCATTTGCGAAGCACCTTCATGTGTTTCACCGATCTTATGGATACGGCCTGTGTAGTAAAGAATACGCTCAGTTGTTGTCGTTTTACCGGCATCGATATGAGCCATAATTCCAAGGTTACGCGTATCTTTTAAGGAGAATTCTCTTGCCATGGTTATTTCTCCTTCCTCATTCATCAAATTAGTTATGAATTTATTCACAAGCGAATGACGAGAGGTAGAAAATCATCTCTACACTCCGATTCACTTCGTGTCAGGACAATCTTACCAACGGTAGTGAGCAAATGCTCTATTTGCTTCTGCCATTTTATGTGTATCTTCACGCTTCTTCACAGATGCACCGGTATTATTCGCTGCGTCAAGAATTTCATTCGCTAAGCGCTCTTCCATCGTTTTCTCACCACGAAGACGAGCATAGCTGACGAGCCAACGAAGTCCTAAAGTCGTACGACGCTCAGGCTTTACTTCAATCGGAACTTGATAGTTTGCACCACCAACACGACGAGCCTTTACTTCAAGAACAGGCATAATGTTCTTCAATGCTTGATCAAAGACTTCCATAGCATCTTTCCCGCTACGTTCTTTCACAAGTTCAAACGCATTATATAGAATCGTTTGTGCAATCCCACGCTTTCCATCAACCATAATTCGGTTAATTAGGCGAGTCACAAGCTTAGATTTATAAATCGGATCCGGCAATACATCACGACGGGCGACTGGTCCTTTACGAGGCATTGTTTCCCCTCCTTTCAACATTTAAACAATTTGAATTATTTTTTTGTCCTTTGGACGTTTTGTACCGTATTTTGAACGGCCTTGCATACGATTTTGAACACCAGCTGTATCAAGAGCGCCACGAACAATATGATAGCGAACACCTGGCAAGTCTTTTACACGTCCACCACGAATGAGAACAACGCTGTGCTCTTGCAGGTTATGTCCAATCCCTGGAATGTATGCCGTTACCTCAATTAGGTTTGTTAAACGGACACGCGCATATTTACGTAGTGCCGAGTTTGGCTTTTTCGGAGTCATCGTTCCAACACGTGTACATACCCCACGTTTTTGTGGAGATGAAAGGTTCGTTTGATGCTTTTTAAAGCTATTGTAACCTTTATTTAGTGCCGGTGAGTCAGACTTTTTGACTTTGTCAACGCGTCCCTTACGAATTAACTGATTAATAGTAGGCATGATTATCCCCCTTCCTTTCTAAAATAAGACCACTGATCCTGGTGGTTCATTTTTGGCCAAAAGTAAAGTTTTTGCCAAACTTATTTCCACTGTGTGGCAAAAACGAATTTAGCTTTTTCCATCAAGCAATGCTTAAACTGACTCATCCAAATATGGATAAAGTACGGAACATGCCTGGATCGTGCTGATTTCGAGCCTTTGCCGATATCGATTATCTGGCTGGCACTTATTGCCTCAGCCGCATTTCCGTTTTCAATTGCCTCAGGGCATTGATCCAATCGTGAGACTTGTTAAATCAACACACATCAGGCGCACTTTGATATCTTATCACCCTGCTTGTTGTGTGTCAACCACTTATTTCCTCATTTCTTGGCAGGTGTGGCAAGGGGAAAGTCTAAATCTAGACTGCCCCCTGAGCCAATTGCTTTATTCCTGTGTTAATAGCTCCTCTTCTAATATCTCTTCATCCGTCTCTGCTGACTTTTCGTCGTGCTGAGAATGAATGTTTAATTGGCGATAGCGGGTCATTCCTGTACCAGCAGGAACTAGCTTACCAATAATGACATTTTCTTTTAAGCCGAGCAGCTCATCCCGCTTTCCTTTGATCGCTGCATCCGTCAAGACGCGCGTCGTTTCCTGGAAGGAAGCTGCGGATAGGAACGAATCCGTTTCGAGTGAAGCCTTCGTGATTCCGAGCAAGACCGGCCTTCCAGTTGCCGGCTGCCTCCCTTCGATAAGAACCCGTTTGTTTTCATCATTAAAATGTTGAATTTCAACAAGCGAGCCTGGCAGCATATTGGTTTCACCTGCATCAACAACACGAAGCTTGCGAAGCATTTGACGCACCATAACTTCAACGTGCTTGTCGCCAATCTCTACCCCTTGCATCCGGTATACCTTCTGAACCTCACGGAGTAGGTAATCCTGAACGCCGTTCATTCCTTTTATCTTTAATAGCTCTTTCGGATCGATCGAGCTTCTGTCAAGCTTTCACCTGCTTCGACGACGTCGCCCATATCTACTTTCAGACGTGAACCGTAAGGAATCGAATAGCTTTTTGTCTCCATTTCGCCCTTGACAGTAATTTCGCGCTTGTCGCCCTTCTTAATATTGACGATTTCACCCTCAATTTCAGTAATAACCGCCTGCTTTCGGATTCCGCGCTTCAAACAGCTCCTGAATCCGCGGGAGACCATGCGTAATATCGTCTCCGGCTACTCCACCGGTATGGAACGTTCTCATGGTCAGCTGTGTACCCGGCTCACCGATCGATTGAGCTGCGATGATTCCAACCGCTTCACCGACCTCGACATCGCTTCCGGTTGCCAGATTTCGACCATAACACTGTTTACAAACGCCATGGCGTGTATTACAAGTAAATACAGAGCGAATCGAGACTTGTTCAATGCCTGCATCAACAATTTGCTTGGCGATATCTTCGTCAATCAATTCGTTCTTCTTGACGAGGACATCATTCGTTTCCGGATGTCGGACTGAGCGAAAGGCAACGCGGCCGACTAGGCGATCGTATAGCTCTTCAATGATTTCATTACCATCTTTGATCGCGCCCACTTCCAAGCCTCGGTCTGTTCCGCAATCTGTTTCTCGGACGATCACGTCTTGAGCAACATCAACGAGACGACGTGTCAAGTAACCCGAGTCTGCTGTTTTCAGTGCTGTATCGGCAAGCCCTTTCCGAGCTCCATGAGTAGAAATAAAGTACTCAAGTACAGTAAGTCCCTCGCGGAAGCTGGATTTAATCGGCAATTCGATAATTTGTCCGGACGGATTGGCCATCAGCCCGCGCATACCAGCTAGCTGAGTAAAGTTTGATGCGTTACCACGCGCCCCTGAATCACTCATCATGAAAATCGGGTTGCGCCTATCGAGTGAGTCCATCAATTTACTCTGGATGAATTCTCTCGTTTCCGTCCAAATGCGAATAACACGTTCGTGCCTCTCTCCCTCGGTAATGAGGCCTCGACGGAACTGTTTGAGCACGCGATTAACCTTTTTCTCAGCTTCATCCAAAATTTCCTGTTTTTCGGGGAGAACGACGATGTCAGACACACCGACAGTAATCCCGGCCTTAGTCGAATATTTGAAGCCAAGATCCTTCATGCGGTCAAGCATTTTGGACGTTTCCGTAATCTTAAACTTCTTAAACACTTCCGCAATAATTTTCCCTAAGAACCGCTTTTCAAACGGGGTAATAATCTCCCGTTCAGCAATGACTTCCTTTACATTGGAAGAGCTTGGGATCATATATTTTTGCGGTGTCTCTACTTCCAGGTTGATAGAAGACGGTTCGTTGATATATGGGAACGAATCCGGTAATATCTCGTTGAAAATCAGCTTTCCTACCGTCGTCAGAAGTAGCATGCTGTTTTGTTCCTCTGTAAACGTTGATTTGCCGAGTGAAGCGACTGGAACGGCAATTCTACTGTGAAGGTGAACGTAGCCGTTTGATAAGCGATTAGGGCTTCATTCGTATCTTTAAATACCGCCCCTTCTCCTTTGGCATCATCGCGTTCCATCGTGAGATAATAGTTACCAAGAACCATATCCTGTGACGGAGTAACGACCGGCTTCCCGTCCTTCGGGTTCAGAATGTTCTGGGCGGCAAGCATGAGAATTCGTGCTTCAGCCTGCGCTTCTGCCGAAAGCGGTACGTGCACAGCCATTTGGTCTCCATCAAAATCAGCATTGTATGCCGTACATACAAGCGGATGAAGCTTGATGGCGCGACCTTCAACAAGGATCGGTTCAAATGCCTGAATTCCCAGCCTATGCAGCGTTGGCGCACGGTTCAGCAAGACCGGGTGCTCCTGGATAACCTCTTCCAGCACATCCCATACCTCTGGCTGTATGCGCTCAACCTTACGTTTCGCACTTTTTATATTATGAGCAAGCCCTTTACTGACAAGCTCCTTCATAACAAACGGCTTGAAAAGCTCTAATGCCATTTCCTTCGGCAGCCCGCATTGATACATCTTCAAATGCGGCCCGACAACGATAACGGAACGGCCGGAGTAATCGACACGTTTTCCTAGTAAATTTTGGCGGAAGCGCCCTTGCTTTCCTTTCAGCATATGAGAAAGTGATTTCAACGGACGATTCCCTGGCCCAGTCACCGGGCGGCCACGACGGCCGTTATCAATTAAGGAGTCGACCGCCTCTTGCAGCATCCGTTTTTCGTTTTGTACGATAATGTTCGGTGCTCCTAGATCGAGCAAGCGCTTCAGCCGGTTATTACGGTTAATAACGCGACGATATAAATCGTTTAAGTCTGACGTTGCAAAGCGCCCACCGTCAAGCTGAACCATCGGACGTAATTCCGGCGGAATCACAGGGAGAACATCGAGAATCATCCATGACGGCTCATTCCCAGAATTACGGAAGGCCTCAAGAACCTCTAGACGTTTAATTGCCCGTGTGCGGCGTTGTCCCTGAGCAGTAACGAGTTCTTCTTTTAACGCATCGACTTCCTTCTCAAGATCAATGTCTGCCAATAGCTTACGAATCGCTTCCGCACCCATTTGCGCATTAAAGGAACGTCCGTACTTATCGTAATAAGCGCGATATTCCTTTTCAGAAAGGAGCTGCTTTTTTTTCAAGAGGTGTATCTCCCGCATCTGTCACAACGTAGGAGGCAAAATAAATTACTTCTTCTAATGAACGCGGTGACATATCTAACACAAGACCCATTCGGCTCGGAATCCCCTTGAAATACCAAATGTGGGAAACAGGTGCAGCAAGCTCAATGTGTCCCATCCGTTCACGCCTTACTTTCGCGCGCGTTACTTCTACTCCACAGCGGTCACAAACAACTCCTTTATAACGAACCCGCTTGTATTTCCCGCAATGACACTCCCAATCCTTTGTCGGACCAAAAATACGCTCACAAAAAAGACCATCCTTTTCAGGCTTCAGCGTACGGTAGTTAATCGTTTCAGGCTTCTTTACTTCTCCTCGCGACCATGAACGAATCTTGTTCGGAGAAGCGAGGCCGATTTTCATATATTCGAAGTTATTTACATCTATCAAGGGGCCAACCTCCCTTTTGATTTCCGTGTCTCATTGCAAACACTTTGCGTATAATGAGGGACAAGGAACTAGAATGCAGAATTCTAGTCCCAAAACCTCTTGCTATATTTTTGATTCTGTTGTTTCAAAATTCAAGTTTAGCTTCTCGCTTGTTTGTTCGTCCTCATCATCGAGCTCTCGCATTTCTATTTCTTCCTCATTGCTCGAGAGCATCTTTACATCCATTCCAAGAGACTGAAGCTCTTTAATCAAGACTTTAAAGGACTCTGGTACACCAGGCTCCGGAACATTTTCACCTTTGACAATCGCTTCATACGTTTTCACACGCCCTACAACGTCATCCGATTTCACGGTGAGAATTTCTTGAAGCGTGTAGGCAGCTCCATAAGCTTCGAGCGCCCAAACCTCCATCTCTCCGAAACGTTGACCACCGAACTGAGCTTTACCACCAAGCGGCTGCTGAGTTACGAGCGAGTAAGGACGTTGAGCGGGCATGGAGCTTATCATCCACCATATGAGCCAATTTAATCATGTACATAATACCGACAGAAACACGGTTATCAAACGGTTCACCTGTCCGGCCATCATACAAAATTGTTTTCCCGTCCCGTGCCATTCCTGCTTCTTCAAGAGTTCCCCAGACATCCTCTTCGTTTGCACCATCAAACACCGGAGAGGCTACATGAATACCGAGCTTTCTAGCTGCCATTCCAAGATGCAGCTCAAGCACTTGTCCGATATTCATCCGCGACGGAACTCCAAGCGGATTTAGCATAATATCAATCGGCGTGCCGTCAGGGAGGAAAGGCATATCCTCTTCTGGCAATATTCGAGAGATAACCCTTTATTGCCGTGCCGTCCAGCCATTTTATCGCCTTCGTGGATTTTACGCTTTTGTACGATATACACGCGGACAAGCTGGTTTACCCCAGGAGGCAGTTCGTCTCCATCTTCACGGTTAAAGATTTTCACATCAAGTACGATCCCGTCACCGCCGTGTGGAGCGCGAAGTGACGTGTCACGGACTTCACGCGCTTTCTCACCGAAGATCGCATGTAATAAGCGCTCTTCTGCAGTAAGCTCTGTTACCCCTTTAGGCGTTACCTTACCGACGAGGATATCGCTATCCTTAACCTCTGCACCGACTCGGATAATTCCGCGCTCATCCAGATTGCGGAGGGCATCCTCCCCAACGTTTGGAATATCGCGGGTAATTTCTTCCGGACCGAGCTTCGTATCCCGTGCTTCTGATTCGTACTCTTCTATATGAACGGAAGTGTAGACATCGTCCTTCACTAGTCGTTCACTCAATATAATCGCATCTTCGTAGTTGTATCCTTCCCAAGTCATAAAGCCAACGAGAACGTTGCGACCTAGCGCCATTTCTCCTTGCTCCATCGACGGACCGTCCGCTAGAATTTCGCGTTTGTGAACAACATCACCTTCGGAAACGATCGGGCGCTGGTTATAGCTCGTTCCTTGGTTCGAGCGAATAAATTTCTGTAACCGGTATTTGTCAAGGTCTCCCTTGATTTCTTTACCGTCTACCTCCTCTAAGCGGCGTACCCAAATCTCTTTTGCAGTGACCCGCTCGACGATTCCCTTTGTTTTCGAAACGATCGCCGCACCGGAATCCTTGGCCGAAACATGCTCCATCCCTGTGCCGACAATTGGAGCTTCAGGAACGAGCAACGGAACAGCCTGACGTTGCATGTTCGCTCCCATTAGGGCACGGTTTGAGTCATCGTTCTCGAGGAAAGGAATACAAGAAGTAGCTGCTGAAACGACCTGCTTCGGCGAAACATCCATATAGTCAATGCGATCGCGAGAAACGACCGTATTTTCTCCACGGAACCGAGCGATAATATTTTCATCGGTAAATGTTCCGTCATCATTCAGCCTTGCATTCGCCTGCGCAACGACGTAATTGTCTTCCTCATCCGCAGTTAAATAATCAATTTGTGACGTTATTTTTCCGGTATCTGGATCGACGCGACGATACGGCGACTCCATAAAACCAAATTCGTTTACCTTCGCATAAGACGATAGTGAGTTGATCAAACCAATATTCGGTCCCTCTGGCGTTTCGATCGGGCACATCCGTCCATAGTGAGAATAGTGGACATCACGCACTTCCATACCGGCGCGCTCACGCGTCAACCCCCCCGGTCCGAGTGCCGAGAGACGACGCTTGTGCGTCAATTCCGCCAATGGGTTCGTCTGATCCATAAATTGAGAAAGCTGAGAGCTACCGAAAAATTCTTTAATCGATGCAATGACAGGTCGAATATTAATTAGCGCCTGTGGCGTAATCATATTCGGATCCTGGATCGACATACGCTCACGTACGACTCGCTCCATTCGAGACAGACCGATCCGGAACTGGTTTTGCAGAAGTTCACCAACAGAACGCAGGCGGCGGTTTCCAAGATGATCGATATCATCTGTATCACCGACGTTATGCAGTAAATTAAAAAAAGTAATTGATAGAAGCAATTATATCTGCCGGAGTAATGTGTTTGACTTCACGCTCAACCATGCCATTGCCAATCACCCGAATGACCTGTTCCCCTTCCGGATCATCAGGCGAATAGATTAGGATCGACTGCAAGTCGATATCGTCATCCTCGACGACTCCACCTGAAGCGTGGATCCGACGGAAGCCAACGTTATTTTCCAAATAAGGTAAAATACGATCGAGCGTTCGACGATCGAGCAGGGTGCCTTCTTCGGCAACCACTTCACCGGTATCAGGATCGATCAGCTTTTCTGCGAGACGCTGATTAAAGAGGCGGTTTTTGATATGAAGCTTTTTATTGATTTTATAGCGTCCAACGTTTGCGAGATCGTATCGCTTCGGATCAAAGAAACGAGATTCGAGCAAGCTTTTTGCGTTCTCGACTGTTGGCGGTTCACCTGGGCGCAGACGCTCATATATTTCTAGTAAAGCCTTTTCCGAGCTATCGGTATTATCTTTTTCAAGAGAATTTCGCAAATACTCGTCTTCCCCAAACAAATCAATGATTTCTTGATCAGAGCCAAACCCTAGCGCACGCAAAAGAACCGTCACCGGTATTTTTCTCGTGCGGTCAATTCGGACATAAACAATGTCCTTCGCATCTGTTTCAAGCTCTAACCAGGCTCCTCGGTTTGGTATAACAGTCGCGGTATATCCTCTCTTCCCATTCTTATCAGTTTTTTGACTATAGTAGACACTTGGCGAACGAACGAGCTGAGAAACAATTACGCGCTCAGCACCATTAATAATAAATGTCCCCGTATCAGTCATCAGCGGGAAATCACCCATGAACACTTCCTGCTCCTTGACTTCGCCTGTTTCTTTATTAATTAGGCGAACCTTCACTCGTAAAGGAGCGGCAAAGGTCACATCTCTCTCTTTCGATTCCTCTACTGGATATTTCGGCTCCCCAAGACTGTAATCAATAAACTCTAAAACTAAATTCCCTGTGAAGTCTTGAATAGGAGAAATGTCCTGGAACATTTCACGAAGTCCCTCATCAAGAAACCATTGATACGAAGCAGTCTGAATTTCAATTAAATTCGGCAGCTCCAACACTTCGTTAATACGTGCATAGCTTCTACGTTGGCGGTGGCGTCCGTACTGAACTAGTTGACCTGTCAACTGATTCACCCCTCAAATTTCACGTTATAGTATCTAAAAAGTTTGTCGTTTCAGCGCTCAAAAAAAACTAATGAGCAATGAAAAAAACGAAACATTTTTATAGATTTCGTGCATATATATGCCTCACAAAACCATATGCTCTCCAATCCGGCCACCACAATGATTACATGTTTATGCTATCTTCGTAATCTGGCAATCATGACTTCTGCACCTTGTAATTTCACCTATAGTTTGCCGATTCTTGGAGGTAGAACTAGCTTGCAAAAAGAAAAAATGGCTTTGAAAAAAACCAATTTCATCGTTCAAACGTTCGATTCATTTCAGTATAACCATTTTTATCCTTTTTATTCAGCCGATCTTAGCTTGACATTTGCCTAAAAATTTGCTTGAAAAAAAGGGCAGTCATACGCATTAAATAACAATATCACAAAATAAACCTTCAGTCAATTTTTTTTGCCGATAAAATATAATAACCTTTTTTTCTTTACGACAACTTGAGCATTTCCAAACGTTTGCTCAAGTTTTTTTTCGTGCGGAAGGCGCCCTTGCTTCTTTTGAATGACCGTCCATAACTCCCCGCCTGGCAACAAGTGGTGGAAGGCATGAGTTAACATGTCATGAACAACGCTTTTACCTGCACGAATTGGCGGATTCGTGACGATCGCGGCAAATTTCTGTTGTTCAACATTTTGAAAGCCGTCACTTTGATAAATAACAACGTTGTCCACTTTGTTCTGTCTTGCGTTTTTCTCGCATAGACGAACAGCTCTCTCATTAATATCAATCAGATGAACGGTTCGCCCCGGATCATCAATGGCCAACGTTAAACCGATCGCCCATACCCGCACCCGATATCAAGCAAATTCCCTGCAACTTCCGGAGCGGCAAAGGTATCAATGAGTAAGCGGCTGCCAAAGTCCACTTCACCTTTCGAAAAAAAACACCGCGATCCGTCGTAAATACAAACGAATGACCTTTCAGCTGAAATTTCCAAGTATGCTCTACGCTTTGCACGCTAGGTTTACTGGAATAGTAATGCTCTGTCATATGCCACCTCTTTCTTGCAGCGGTCGGACTCGTCTTTCGTACAAAAAGACTCGCCATGACGCGAGTCTTTGTATTAAGAGAAATTACTTCATTTCAACAGATGCGCCAGCTTCTTCAAGCTTCGCTTTTGCTTCTTCGGCTTCCTCTTTTGCGACGCCTTCTTTGATTGGGCCTGGAGCACCGTCAACCAATGCTTTTGCTTCTTTTAATCCAAGGCCAGTAATTTCGCGAACCACTTTAATTACGTTAATTTTTGATCCACCTGCAGACTCAAGAATAACATCAAATTCTGACTGCTCTTCAGCAGCTTCTCCGCCGCCACCTGCTGCAACAGCTACAGGTGCAGCTGCAGTTACACCAAATTCTTCTTCAATCGCTTTAACAAGATCGTTAAGCTCTAGAACTGTCATTTCTTTAATCGCTTCAATGATTTGATCTTTACTCATTGTCAAATCCTCCTATAAATTATATTAATTTTTCGATTTGAAGGGGCGTCAACCAGCAGTTACGCTCCTTGTTCTTCTTTTTGTTCAGCCACAGCCTTAGTCGCCAATGCAAAGTTGCGAACAGGGGCCTGAAGCACACTAAGCAACATGGAAAGAAGTCCATCCCGTGAAGGCAGCTCAGCAAGTGCGCGAATCTCTTCAACCGTTGAAATTTGCCCTTCAATCACACCAGCCTTAATTTCAAGCGCTTCGTGCAACTTCGCAAATTGGTTAAGGATTTTCGCAGGCGCGATAACATCCTCTTCACTAAAGGCAATCGCCGTTGGTCCAGTCAAGTGTTCATTCAGTTCCGCTAATTCAGCCGCTTCCGTAGCACGGCGAGCCAGCGTGTTTTTGTACACTTTGAAATCAACACCAGCTTCACGAAGCTGCTTTCTTAGCTCCGTTACTTCGGCTACATTCAAACCACGATAATCAACGACGACGGTCGATTTACTAGCACGTAGTTTTTCTGTAATCGTTGAGACGACTTGTTGTTTTTGCTCGAGTACGCTCATTGTTTACACCTCCTGTAAATTTCGTCACATACCGTTTTAGAAGTGACAAAAGCCCTCATGTAGACATGAGGGCAGACGAAACAGTTAATTAACCGAATCTATTGCTTACCTCGGCAGGAAATTAAGCGAAGGACGCACCTGCTGTCTACGGTATGACGTATATTCTATTACGATGATATCCAAAAGGCTGAAAGTAGAAATAGCCAACCGCCTAAAACTACGCTCTGGAAAAGAGTGCGGTTTTACTCTCTCCTACATTCTGCTATACCCTTTTTTTCAAACACCTTGAAATTATACCTGCTAGTTCAACCAAAGTCAAGGCCGTTTAAACATAAGACGATACATTCACGCGAACGCCAGGTCCCATTGTTGAAGAAACTGCTACATTTCTTACATACGTCCCTTTCGCTGCAGAAGGCTTTGCTTTGACTAATACATCAATAATCGTTTTGAAGTTTTCCACAAGCTTCTCGGACTCAAACGACACTTTTCCAATCGGCGCATGAATATTTCCCGCTTTATCGACACGGTATTCTACCTTACCCGCTTTAATTTCATTCACTGCCTTCTCAACATCAAACGTGACAGTACCTGTTTTCGGGTTTGGCATTAACCCTTTCGGCCCAAGTACGCGACCTAGCTTACCTACTTGCGCCATCATATCAGGTGTCGCAACGATCACATCAAAATCAAACCAACCTTGGTTAATTTTATTGATGAAGTCTTCGTCACCAACATAATCTGCACCAGCAGCCTCAGCTTCTTTCGCTTTTTCACCCTTTGCAAACACAAGAACGCGTTGCGTTTTCCCTGTTCCGTTTGGCAGCACGACAGCTCCGCGAATTTGTTGGTCTGCTTTTTTAGGGTCGACTCCTAGACGAACGGCAACCTCTACAGTTTCATCGAACTTGGCAGTTGCCGTCTTCTTGACAAGCTCAATCGCTTCCTCCGCTTGATAAATCGTATCCCGATCAACTAGCTTCAAAGCATCTTGATATTTTTTACTGGTCTTAGCCATGTGATTTCCTCCTCGATTGTGGTTTTAGCGGTCAAACCTCCCACGATAAAAGGCTGCGGCAAGAGGGATCTCCTCCTCGCAACCTCCCGCAAGCTTTTCATTAATCCTCAACTGTAATACCCATGCTCCGGGCTGTACCTTCTACCATTCGCATCGCTGAATCAACATTCGCTGCATTCAGGTCAGCCATTTTGCTTTCTGCAATCTCACGCACCTTATTGCGCTTAATTGTTGCAACTTTATTTTTGTTAGGCTCTCCCGAACCTGATTCGATCCCCGTAGCTTTCTTCAAAAGCACAGCAGCTGGCGGAGTTTTCGTAATGAATGTAAACGAACGGTCTTCAAATACCGTAATTTCTACCGGAATTATAAGACCGGCTTGGTCTGAAGTACGAGCGTTGAATTCTTTACAAAATCCCATAATGTTCACACCTGCTTGACCTAATGCAGGACCGACTGGCGGTGCTGGATTCGCTTTTCCAGCAGGGATTTGCAATTTTACCATTTTAATTACCTTTTTCGCCACGTGACACACCTCCTTAGTCCGTGATGTGGTTAATCGGGTGACTGCACCCTCCCACTCAAAAAACGGATGCACCAATGCACCCGATGGTCTATCAAAAAACAAACCATATCAAACACAAAGATTTATCACTGTTAGTGATAAATATCAAGGCTTTTTCCTTAAATCTTTTCGACCTGAGCAAATTCAAGCTCAACAGGCGTTTCCCGTCCGAACATATTAACATGTACTTTAAGCTTTTGCTTGTCTGCTTGAATTTCTTCAATTGTACCGACAAAATTGGCGAATGGCCCTTCCTTGACCTTAACGGATTCTTTCAAATCAAAGTCCGTTTCTACTTTCGGCTGCTCGACTCCCATTTGCCTTAGTATGTTATCGACCTCTTCCGGCAATAAAGCCGTCGGCTTTGACCCCGCTCCTGCTGAACCAACGAAACCAGTCACCCCGGGGGTGTTGCGTACAACGTACCAGGAATCATCTGTCATGACCATTTCCACAAGCACGTAACCAGGGAACACCTTGCGTGAAACCGATTTACTTTTACCATTCTTCGTTTCGGTCTCCTCTTCTACTGGAACGAGGACACGAAAAATCTTATCTGTCATTTCCATCGATTCGACTCGTTTTTCCAAATTCGTTTTCACTTTGTTTTCATACCCTGAATACGTATGAACGACATACCAATTTTTATCCATGCGATCTAGGACGGTGTGTGTCCTTACCTCCTCTGTAATTTAAGCTTCTTATCTTCCACATGACAAAGCTAACCCGCCTTCCATTCCTATAGGTCCTGGCTTTTAGTTCGCATAAAAGCAATCACCCATTACCCAAGTAAAAGACGGACAAGACTCGAAATTCCGTAATCTACAATTGCGAAGAAGACGGAGATAAACAATACCGTACACAATACGACCAATGTATAGCGATAAAGCTCTTTACGAGTAGGCCAAGATACTCGCTTCATTTCAGTTCCAACGTCTCTAAAAAACTTTCCAATATTCTTTACACTACCAGCCAATACAGACACCTCCAGCACCAATCAATATAGACAAATAACCGTTGATCTATTCGAATTTAAGATTAATTTTGACATTTTCTGTATCTTTTAAAAACCTACTTTTACAGGGGAACAGGCTTGCCGCGAGACACTAGTCAAACCTTTACTGTTCTCAACACCGAGGGGGCGTGCAGTTTCATAAAGCTTCTCTATAAGGTCAACCCGGTTTCAGCTGTTTTTTTTGAACAAAAAAAATAACCGCTGAATACATAGTTACTTCGTCTCACGATGAAGGGTATGAGCATTACAGGACTGACAAAACTTCTTCATCCTCAAGCGGTTAGTGTTGTTATCCTTATTCTTTTGTGTTGAATAATTTCGAGACTGGCAGAGCTCACAGGCTAGTACAACTTTCTTTGCCACCTTGAATCCTCCCATTCTCCTAAATACACACTATTTCACTCTAGCATAGCTGAAAAGACGTGTCAATTGCCTGTACCGCTTGCTTATGTTTTTTTTCATCCGACTGATTGCCGTTTTTTGCGATTTGTACCACTGGCTGGCAAAGCTAGCCGTTCATTTAGTCCCCATGCTCAAGGCGTAACGACCTCAAATTTAACCCTAAACAAAAACGACATCCTTATAAATCAAGGTGCCGCTTTGCTGGAATATGGCTCAAACAGGCTATAGTTGAGCGGATTTCCACTGAAAGTTATCCCTATTTTCGGCTTCTTTCCTCAAATCGTCATCCCTTTTAACTCTACATAGCGCTCGAGCTTCCGTTTGACCCGCTGCAAAGCATTGTCAATTGATTTAACATGCCGATTGAGATCAACGGAAATTTCCTGATACGAGCGCCCGTCCAAATATAGCATCAACACCTGTTGTTCTAACTCACTTAAAATTTCACCAATTTTCAGCTCAATGCTTTGAAATTCCTCTTGGTTAATTAACAATTCTTCCGGATCAGTTACTCGATTGCCGCAAATCACGTCCAGCAGCGTCCGATCAGATTCTTCGTCATAAAGAGGCTTGTCTAGCGAGACATACGAATTCAACGGAATATGCTTTTGTCTAGTCGCTGTCTTGATTGCCGTAATGATTTGCCGCGTAATGCACAGCTCTGCAAACGCTTTAAAAGAAGAAAGCTTGTCTCCTTTAAAATCGCGAACCGCCTTGAAAAGTCCAATCATCCCTTCCTGCACAATATCCTCGTGGTCTGCTCCGATTAAGAAGTAAGAGCGAGCCTTTGCCCGTACAAAATTTTTGTATTTGTTAATCAAATACTCTAGCGCTGCACTGTCACCCATACGTACCTGTTCCACTAAGTGTTCATCATCAGCTCGGTCAAAATTAGGTTCCATTACGTTTTTTTTGAAGTTCAACGCCCACAACAATCCCTCCCGGACTTGGCTGCTGTCTCAATTATACGAACATTATATAGCACAGTTTTCCAGCTGGTCAACCTCGTATTATTCGCCTCGACGCCATTTTTCAAAAATTTCGGTAATCTCTTTACTAAGTGGAATTTTTGTCGACGGTTGTTTTTTTCGACTTGACTCGACAGACTGCCCGATTCCCTTTGCGATCACCTCAGTTTCATTTAATAATTCCCGTGCCGATTTACGCAAAGCACCATTTCCGAAAATAACCGACTGCTCGATCATGTCAGAGGTTGCGACATAAATTTTAGTATCGACGCGCTTTAGCTCTCTGACTAGCTTCTCGATTCGTTCGTCTGCCGTTTCGTTTTTTCTCGTATAGATAACATCGATCCGGTAATTATGATAGGTTTTTCCCACGCCCTCGACCATATGCGCATCAAAGATTACTTTAACGATATCTCCTGTAAAAGCCTGATATTCAGCCATCACTTCAACAAGTCTATCTCGTGCTAATTCTAAATTGCGATCCTTTAATACGCGCAGCTTCGGCCATGCGCCGATCATGTTATACCCGTCAACAAGTAGAATATTTCTCATCTTAACTGCTTTCTAAAGGATTCCGTGTTCGATGAACTTCATACATGAGCAGGCTTGCAGCGACTGACGCATTTAATGACGTTACTTTACCGGCCATCGGCACACGAACTAAAAAGTCGCATTTTTCCTTCACGAGCCTGCTAAGACCGCGTCCTTCACTGCCGATCACTAATCCAAGCGGCAAGTCAAAGCTGGCGCGGCGATAGTCTTCACTTGCGACAGCATCCGTGCCGGCAAACCACACTCCCCTTTTTTTTCAAATCGTCGATAGTCCGTGCGATATTCGTAACGCGAGCGACCGGGATATATTCGATCGCACCAGCTGATGCCTTGGCGACGGTTTGAGTGAGCCCGGCTGCACGACGCTTTGGAATGATGATTCCATGTGCGCCAGCTGCATCAGCAGTTCGTAAGATCGAGCCTAAATTGTGAGGGTCTTCGATTTCATCCAGAATGAGGAAGAACGGATCTTCTCCTTTTTCTTGAGCACGCACGAATAAGTCGTCGATAGATGCATAAGAGTATGCAGCGACAGAGGCGACAACCCCCTGATGATTGTCGCTGGAGATGAGCTGATCAAGCTTCTTTTTCGGGACATATTGGACAATGATACCGTTCTCCTTTGCCAGTTGAATGATCTTTACCATTTGCCCCTTTTGCGAGCCCTCTCCAATCCAAACTTTATTCATGCTGTGCCCTGCCCGTAGCGATTCGAGCACGGGGTTTTTACCAAATATAAACTCATCTTTCACTTGTCTGCCCCTCCTTCCGCTGCATAATGGCCGTCTACGAGCGTAAATACTCGCTGCATAATTTCATCTATCGTTCTGCCTCTTCTTGTAAATACAAATACCCTAGTAACGCTTCAAATCCGGTTGAATAGCGATAGGTTGCTACATCTGTATTTTTAGGGACTGTTCCGGATTTGGCGTTGCGGCCGCGCTTCATTATCGCCTCCTCCTTTTCGGATAGAAACGATTCCTTCAATAGCGTTAACACTACTTCAGCCTGCGCCTTTGCCGAAACATAGCGTGTTGCTTCAGCATGCAGACGCTGCGGCCTAACTTTCCCTTGAGCAATTAAATGATAGCGTACATACATGTCCAGCACGGCATCGCCCATATAAGCTAGGGCGAGAGCATTTAATTGACGTAAATCAGTCGTCGCTTTAATCAGTTTCATTCTATTCCCTCTTCCAGCGTATACCTTGCGCCGTATCCTCGAGTATAATCCCTCGATCCTTTAATTGCTCGCGAATCCGGTCTGCGCGAGCAAAGTCCCGTTCTTTACGTGCAGTCTGACGATCTTTAATAAGCGCTTCAATTTCTTCCTCCAACATTGCTTCTTCTTGTTGGAGATTGAGCCCTAGCACTTCGGCGAATTCAGCAAATTGGTCTAAGAAAGCTTGCAGCACCTTTTTCGATGTTTGTTCCTCACGCAAGTAGCGGTTCGCTTCTTTTGCTAAATCAAACAGTACAGCAATTCCGTTAGCGCTATTGAAGTCATCGTCCATTTCACGAATGAAGCGAGCTTTGCATTCCTTAATTTTTTTCAAGCCAAATTCCCGTTTGACCATAGTCAGCACTTTCAGCTAAACGATGCTTCAAGCCTGCCACGACTGTTTTCAATCGTTCCAACCCATTTTTCGCTCCCGCTAAGAGCTCGTCGCTAAAGTTGATCGGTGAGCGATAATGAGCAGTAAGCATGAAAAAGCGGACAACCTCTGCAGAATGCTGTCGAATAATATCATGGGCAAATACAGAATTACCGAGTGATTTCGACATTTTTTTCATTATTAATATTAATAAAGCCGTTGTGCAGCCAATAGTTCGCCATTGGTTGACCCGTTAAAGCTTCCGATTGGGCAATTTCATTTTCGTGATGAGGAAACGTTAAATCCTGCCCACCGGCGTGGATATCGATCGTATCCCCTAGCAGCTTCTTAACCATTGCCGAGCATTCAATATGCCAGCCTGGTCGTCCTCGCCCCCACGGACTGTCCCAAGAAATTTCACCGTCTTTAACCGCCTTCCAGAGCACAAAGTCGAGCGGGTCTTCCTTTCGTTTATCAACCTCAATTCGTGTCCCAGCACGTAAGTCATCGAGAGATTGTGATGAGAGCTTGCCGTAGTCTTTAAATTTTCTCGTTCGAAAATAGACATCGCCTCCCGCTTCGTAGGCATAGTCTTTTTCCTCGAGCTCGGCAATAAACGCAATGATATCTGGCATTGATTCAGTTACACGCGGGTGATGATCCGCCTCCTTTACGCCAAGTGCACATGTATCCTGATGGTAAGCCTCAATAAAGCGATTGGCCAACTGCTTCACCTCTTCGCCAGAATCCTGCGCAGCGCGAATAATCTTATCATCGACGTCGGTAAAATTTGAAACAAAATTGACGTCATACCCTCTGTATTCCAAATACCTTCGGACCATATCATACACAATGGCCGGACGGGCATTCCCTATATGGATATAATTATAAACCGTCGGACCGCAAACATACATTTTTACTTTTCCTTCTTCAAGTGGAACAAACTGTTCTTTTCGTTTTGTCAGACTATTATATAGCTGAATAGCCACTTGCCAAACCGCCCTTCCGTTTTCATTTCTATAAGCTATGCGAGTGTCGCTTTCTTGGCAAACAATTTTTCGTTTATGCACGATTCGTTATTCGAAGGGAATATGGCATCCCCATTTCAAGCGGCTCGCAGATTATTTCTGTTCGTCTTCTTTTTCCCTCTTTAGCTCCTGCTGTAATTCGTGGAGCTTGTTTTCAAGCTCCCTCAATTTATCAGCAACCGGATCTGGCAAAAGATGATGTGCTAGCTCATCATCGACTTTGATACCATTTTGGACAACAATCCTTCCTGGTATCCCTACGACAGTTGAGTTTGGCGGGACTTCCTTCAAGACTACGGAGCCAGCGCCAATTCTCGCATTTTTACCGATCGTAAACGAACCGAGTACCTTTGCACCTGAGGCGATCAATACTCCATCCCCGACGGTCGGATGCCTTTTTCCCTTTTCCTTTCCCGTACCTCCTAGTGTTACGCCTTGATATATCGTGACACCATCGCCAATTTCACACGTTTCCCCGATTACGACGCCCATCCCGTGGTCAATGAAGAGACGCTGGCCAATAACAGCTCCAGGATGAATCTCAATCCCTGTCATAAAACGGCTAAGCTGTGAAAGGAATCGTGCAATGAAGTATAGCTTTTTTCGCCAAAGCCAATGTGCAAGGCGATGAGCCATATCGCATGCACTCCCGAGTAAGTCATGATCACTTCAAAGCGGCTTCTCGCTGCTGGATCCTGCTCGAATACAACATCAACATCATTTAACAAGGTGCGAAACATGTTCTCATTCCCCTTTTCTACCCCCATCAGCACCAATGTTCCAAAAATTAAAAAGACCCCTGTGCTTAGTGCACAGAGGTGCTCTCGCACGGTTCCACTCTGTTTTAAACAGACTACTGCTGCTCATCTTAAGGGCGAATAACGACGCCAGCCGCTTTTTCCTACTTTTTTTTAAAAGTATGAGTCAGCGGTTACGAAAACAAGGAGCAGTCGCCTCGCTGGCTACTTACGTCCGTTCAAGGGTCGCTGTTAAGCCTCGGCCTGCCTTCGCCGCTTTTCTTTCCCATACTTTTTTTGATATTCAGAAAAAGGCTCAAGGGTGCATATTCAGTACGGCTGCTTAAACCACTTTCAGCTCGATGGTCCTCTCTGTAAAGCAAGCACGCTCCTACTTTCCCTCTCAACACATTGGCCTTATAAACGTATTATATGACTTAAAGAAAGCTTTGCTATTTATCTCACTCATGCTTTAAGTAACGATTTCAGCCGTTCAGTCACAACGGCTATTCCAAGAATTTCAATGGAGTCCGGTAGCTCCGGACCGTGTGTTTGTCCTGTGACGGCGACTCGAATCGGCATAAATAAATTTTTTTCCTTTGTGCCCAGTTGCCTTTTGCGTTGCTTTTATGGCCGCTTTAATATTAGGGGCAGTGAATTCCTCGATTTGCTGAAGCTCGTGTATAAACTGGTTTAATACTTCAGGCACATGCTCCTTCTGAAGCACAGCCTTTGCTTCTTCATTATACTCAATTTCTGCCCGAAAGAACAACTCTGTTAACTCCACAATTTCGGCACCGTACCGAAGCTGCTCCTGATAAAGGCCGACTAGCCGCTTCACCCAATCACGCCGTTCTTGACTAAGCTCATCCTCTTGAATGCGACCAGCCTTAAGCAGATGCGGCAAAGCTAAAGAAACGACCTTATCTAAATCAGCCTTTTGAATATATTGATTATTCATCCAAGCTAATTTGTCTGTGTCAAAGACAGCCGGCGCCTTCGAGAAGCGATCAAGACTAAATTGCCCACCGAGCTCATCAAGCGAAAAGATTTCCTCTTCACCGAGCGGAGACCAGCCGAGCAATGCCACAAAGTTGACAATCGCCTCAGGAAGGTATCCTAATTCCCTGTATTGCTCGATGAATTGAATTATGGATTCATCACGTTTACTCATTTTCTGCCGTTCGGCGTTCAATATTAATGAGGCATGTCCAAAATGAGGAGCTTCCCAGCCAAAGGCTTGATATAACAAAACTTGTCGCGGCGTATTTGACAAGTGCTCTTCGCCTCGAATGACATGAGAGATTTTCATCAAGTGGTCGTCGACAACTACCGCGAAGTTATACATTGGAATTCCATCTTTTCTGGAGATGACAAAATCTCCGATCCCATCGGTATCAAACGTTACATCGCCTCGAACAGCATCGTTAACCGTAATTTGCTGTCCTTGAGGAACAAGAAAGCGAATGACTGGTTTTAATCCCTGTGCCTCATAAGCGTCACGCTGTTCTTTCGTCAGGTTACGGTCGCGCCCGCTGTACTTCGGCATTTCTCCCCGCGCCAGCTGCGCTTCGCGTTCCGCCTGCAGCTCTTCCTCTGTCATATAGCAATAATAGGCTTTTCCTGCATCGAGCAGCTGCTGTAAATATTGTTTGTATATGTCGAGTCGCTCCATACAGCTATATGGACCGTATGCTCCGCCTACATCAATACTTTCATCCCATTCAATCCCAAGCCATTTTAAGCTTTCGAGCAGCTTTTCTTTCGACGAATCGACATTTCTCGCTTGATCCGTATCCTCGATTCGCAAAATAAAGCTGCCACCTTGCCTTTTCGCAAATAGATAATTAAACAATGCCGAACGGGCACTGCCAATGTGCAAATGCCCAGTCGGGCTTGGGGCAAATCGAACTCTGACATCACTACCCATGTTAAATCACCCTCCATTTTAGCCTATAATTTCAGACAACCCTTCGATTCTGATTAAGCGTTTGATTTTTTATTAAGCAATAAAATAGCTGCCTGTGCAGCAATTCCTTCTCCTCTGCCGGTAAATCCTAGTTTTTCGGTCGTCGTTGCCTTCACATTTACCTGACTCTTATCAGCTTCAAGCAACTCTGCAATCCGAGAACGAATCTCTTCAATGTACGGAGCAAACTTTGGCTGCTGAGCAATAATTGTACAATCAAGATTACCTAAGGCAAAACCGCGCTGCTTAACCATCGTCCAAATATGCTCTAACAGCTTGGCCGAATCAGCGTCTTTGAATTCTGGATCGGTATCTGGAAAATGTTTCCCGATATCGCCTTCGCCAATTGCACCTAGAACGGCATCAGTAATTGTATGAAGCAGAACATCCGCGTCAGAGTGTCCGATTAACCCTTTTTCAGACGGTATCGTAACGCCTCCAACAATTAGAGGCCGTCCCTTCGCAAACTGATGTACATCAAAGCCTTGTCCAATTCGAATCATGACTGTCCACTCCCTCTATTAATTATCGCTTCGGCAAGAATAAGATCCTCAGGAGTCGTCAGTTTAATATTAAAATAATCTCCTTTAACAATGGTAACAGCATGTCCGAGCCATTCAACCAAGCTTGCATCGTCCGTACCGACAAGCTGTTCTTGAGCCGCTTGTTCATGCGCATGCTTAATCAAATCGATCCGAAAAGCCTGGGGAGTTTGAACAGCCCATAATTCATCTCGATCCATCGTCTGAGTTACCTGCCTTTGATTACCCTTTTAATCGTATCCTTGACTGGTACAGCCACAATCGCGGCCCCGTTCTCCGCTGCCGTAAGTACAAGCTCGTGTAAAGCCTCAACTTGAATAAAGGGGCGAGCACCATCATGAATTAATACAATTCCGCCATCCTCTAAAGCATCGAGCCCTTTTTTGACGCTGTCTTGTCTTTCTTTCCCACCAGATACCATATTCTTTACTTTACTCAGCTGCTTTCTCTTTACTAGCTCCTCAAGATCAACCAGCTCATCCTTGTTCACGACAAGCGTTATTGACCGACACCAAGGATCTCTGTCAAAAGCACGAAGAGTATGAACGATGATAGGCTCCTTTTGCAATTCAAGAAGAAGCTTGTTTTTCCTAGCCCCCATCCGCTTTCCTTGACCGGCCGCAGGAATGATCACGCTATATTCCATTACGTCTCTCTCCATTCCATCATTCTGGAAATTAACACTTTCAATAGTTTAGCATGTTCTTTCCCTGTTGCCCATTTATTTACGCGGAAAAAAGAGCATTGGAAGTCAGGCTGACGAGCCGATGCTCTTTTCATCGTTAAAATCTGTTTTTTTGCCGGATCCGCTATTGTTTCGGTCTTTCTTAAACAAAGCGCAGAGTGCCCGCTTTAGCAACGGGTAAACTGGACGATGTCGGCGGAGAAAAAGGGAACACAGTGACGGAAGCAACTGAAGTTAACTTATCCTGCAGTGACATAGGAAGTTGCTTGTTGCTGGGCGCTTGAAGCGGGAGCCGGCTTTGCTTGAAATGAATTCATTTCACGCCCAAATGATACTTTTTATCTTTTTATAAAGCCTTTTCCAAAAGCTTAGGTTTAGCAAAAATCATGCGGCCAGCACTCGTTTGCAGTACACTAGTGACGACGACATCCAAATGCTTGCCAATATAATCACGTCCGCCTTCGACAACAATCATCGTCCCATCGTCAAGATAAGCAACACCTTGGTGGTATTCCTTTCCGTCCTTAATCACTTGAACATTCATCTCCTCGCCCGGAAGGACGACTGGCTTGACCGCGTTCGCCAAGTCGTTAATATTCAGGACAGCTACACCTTGCAGCTCACAGACCTTGTTCAGATTAAAATCATTCGTTACGACGACACCTGACAGAAGCTTGGCAAGCTTTACAAGCTTACTGTCTACCTCATGAATTTCCTCAAAATCTCCTTCGTATATTTCTACCTTAATTGGCAGTTCCTTTTGAATTTTATTTAAAATATCAAGCCCACGACGTCCGCGATTTCGCTTTAATACATCCGATGAATCGGCGATATGCTGCAGTTCCTCGAGCACAAAGCCCGGGATAATCAGTGTCCCTTCTAAAAAACCTGTCTTACAAATATCAGCAATTCGACCATCTATAATCACACTTGTATCTAAAATCTTCAAACCGCCACTAGTCTTTTCACTTTCCTCTTTTTTTTCTTGTCTTTTCCTAAATGTCTTGTTACCGTAAACATATGAATAATTTCATCCCGTTTTTTTAAAGCCGATTTGAAAACCAAGGTAACCAAGTAGAACAGTCAGGAAAATAGGTAAAACAGTACTAACCACAGGAATTTCAAAAGCATTAAGAGGAATTAAATAAGCGACGATAAGGCCAATAATCATTCCAAATGTCCCGAAGGTTACATCGATAATCGGCGCTTTTAATATAGCTTCTTCCAAGAGTTTAATCAGGCGGACAATATAGCCAGCTAACCAGAAGGTTGCGACAAATAAAAGAATTGCACCTACCAAAGCTCCTGCATATTGGGACAGCATCCACGACGGCAATTGACTAGCATTGTCAAGATGAGCAAGCTCAGGAATAAAGATAAAACCTAATGTCCCACCAATAAGAACAAAAAATAATTGGATCACTCGTTTAAGCATCCATTTTCACCTCCTTCCCTTTATTATAGACAAGTTTGCAAAATCAAAACCTAGCAAACTTGATTTCACATAAAAACCCATATTTATTCTTGGTTTTGCCGTTCTATCCGACATTCCGTCTTAAATATGACGATCGACAAATAGCTGCTCCTGAATACGAGTGAGCCCGCTCTTAATCATTTTCGCCCTTGCTTCTCCGATCCCTTCTACCTCATCTAGATCCTCGACACCGGCGAAAATGATTTTGGACAAATCTCCGAACGTTTCGATCAAGTTTTCGATAACGGTTGGCGGAAGTCGAGGAATGCGGTGTAAAATTCGGTACCCACGCGGTGAAACGGTGTGCTCTTGTGTATTGACTTTATGATAGCCGAGCATTTTAACGAGTTCCTGCTCGTCGAGCAGCTCCTCAGCATGAAAGTTAGTCAATTCCATAATGAAATTATGGACATCATTATTTTTTTTCTTTCACGTAATCCTTCAACAGAAGCACAGCCTCTCGTTCCGTATTAGACACGAGCTCATTAAGCTGCATCGTAATTAAGCGGCCTTCATCCCCTAGTTCATTGACATAATTGAGAATCTCTCGTTTAATTCTCAGCACCATCTGAACTCGATGGATGACCTGAGTGACATCGTGAAGCGTAACGAGCTGTTCAAACTCAAGAGCACCTAGGTTTGTAATTCCTTGATCGAGAACTGATTTATATTTTTCCAAGGTTTGAATCGCCTGATTCGCTTTTGTCAAAATCACGCCGATATCCTTCAAGGAGTATCGATGCTCGCCTTGGTACAACGTAATCACATGACGGCGTTGAGAAATAGAAATGACGAGGTTTCCTGTTTGCTTAGCTACCCGCTCTGCCGTTCGATGGCGGATACCTGTTTCATTTGATTCAATGTCGTTATTAGGGACAAGCTGAGTATTCGCATACATAATTTGTTTGGCGTTTTCGCTTAAAATAATAGCTCCATCCATTTTAGCTAGCTCGTATAAATGAGCCGGTGAAAAGCCGCAATTAATGAAAAACCCTCCCGCGATAATGTCTTTCATTTCAGTGCTGTCACCTAATACAATTAGCCCTCCCGTCCTCGCTCGGAGGACATTATCGATACCAGAGCGTAGAGCTGTTCCGGGAGCCACTATCTTTAACACATCCTGGATAAATAAGCTTCTCTTTCTCTCATCCATGTCTAATTCCCTCCTATTGCTGCAGCTAATGCCTGTTCTAATGTTGAAACTCCTACCAGCTCAATCCCCTTTGGCACTGTCCAACCTTCCAAATTCTGTTCAGGGATGATTGCCCGCTTGAATCCGAGCTTTGCCGCCTCGTTGACTCGTTGATCGATTCTTGATACTCGACGAATCTCTCCAGTTAACCCGACCTCGCCGATAGCTACATCTGCCGGATTCGTGCTTCGATTTCGAAAGCTGCTTGCGATGCTCAAGGCTACGGCTAAGTCAATTGCTGGCTCGTCGAGGCGAACTCCGCCGGCCACATTCAAATAGGCATCCTGATTTTGCAAAAGTAGTCCGACGCGCTTCTCTAAAACAGCCATCAACAGTGAAACTCGATTATGGTCTATTCCTGTCGCCATCCTTCTTGGATTCCCAAAGCTTGTCGGTGAAACCAATGCCTGTAATTCGACGAGAACCGGGCGTGTCCCCTCAATCGAGGCGACGACAATCGAACCAGCTGCCCCTTCCGAACGCTCTTCCAAAAATATTTCAGAAGGATTAAGGACCTCTTTCAGTCCTAGCTCTTTCATTTCAAAAATACCCATTTCGTTCGTTGAGCCGAAGCGATTCTTCACCGCGCGAAGAATCCGATACGTATGATGACGCTCCCCTTCAAAATAAAGGACAGAGTCTACCATATGCTCGAGCAGCTTAGGTCCGGCAATCGAGCCTTGCTTTGTCACATGTCCGACGATAAAGGTAGCGATTCCTTTTGTTTTAGCAATTTTCATAAAAGCGGCTGTACATTCTCTCACCTGTGCAACGCTACCTGGAGCAGAGGCAATATCCTCATGATAAACGGTTTGAATCGAGTCGATAATGACGAGTGCCGGCTGTACTTCATCAATCGCACGTTCAATCAAGTGTAAGTCCGTTTCAGCGAGGACAAAGAGCTCAGGTGAACGAATGTTAAGCCGATCCGCGCGGAGTTTTGTTTGTTTGACCGACTCCTCACCAGAAATATATAAAACCTTTTTTTTCGTTTCCGCTAATCGAGCAGAAACCTGGAGCAGAAGAGTCGATTTTCCGATTCCCGGATCGCCACCGACTAAAACAAGAGATCCTGGAACAATGCCTCCTCCTAGAACTCGGTTTAGCTCTTTCATCGTAGTATCGATCCTCGGCTCGCTCTCACTTTGAACACTCGTAATAGGCAACGGTTTTACAGCTGCCGTACCTGATGATACATAACTGCGGCTTTCTTTTTTTGGGGCTCTCGAATTCCTCAACCATTGCGTTCCATTCTTGGCAGCCGGGGCACTTCCCCATCCATTTGGTTGATTCATACCCACATTCCTGACAAACAAATTTTGTTTTCTTCTTCGCCATCCGTTTCCCCTCTTCCTGCTCTTGTCCTTCATTCTTTTTTAATTATTGTTACGATCGAACAGAGGAAGCTTACTATGTTCGAATTTTTCTTTCGTTTCTTGATCATTTTTCTATGCTTATTGTAGCAAAATTTTCGTTCAAACAAACGGCTTTCCCATTATTAGGTATAGAAAAAATCCGAAAGAGTATGACTTCTTCCGGACTTTTTTTTCCACGAGTACCTTTTTATACTTTGGCATTCTCTTCCGTAACGACAATCAATTCATTTTCTTTTACATCAATAATCGCTTTCTGACCCTTTAAAATAGTTCCTTTCAGGAGCTCCTCTGACAGCCGATCCTCGATCTCCCTTTGCAAAGCTCGACGCAACGGACGCGCTCCGTACTCCGGATCGTATCCGATATCCGTTATTTTGTCCTTAGCCACTTCGGTCAACTCGAATTCAATCCCTTGTTCAGATAAACGTTTTTTTTAGTTTATCGGCCTCCAAGGTCGTTATTTCACGGACATGCTTTTTCTCTAAAGCATGAAACACGATAATCTCATCAATTCTGTTCAAAAACTCCGGACGAAAGCTTTTCTTCAGCTCAGACATGACTTTTTCTTTCATGTCTTTATATTCTTGACCCTCGCTTTCTGTCGTAAAGCCAAGATACCGATTACGCCTTAACGTGCTGGCACCAACATTAGAGGTCATAATAATCGTCGTATTCCGGAAGTCTACTGACCGCCCTTTGGAATCAGTCAACCGTCCGTCCTCAAGCACTTGTAAAAGAATATTAAACACATCGGGGTGGGCCTTCTCTACCTCATCTAGCAAAATGACAGAATAAGGCTTCCGTCTCACTTTCTCTGTCAATTGGCCACCCTCTTCGTGGCCGACATATCCTGGCGGTGAGCGACTAGACGACTTGTCGCATGCTTTTCCATGTATTCGGACATATCAACACGAATCACGGCATCCTCATCGCCGAATAAGGTTTCTGCGACGGCCCGAGCCAAGTTAGTTTTACCGACACCTGTTGGGCCAAGGAAAATAAAGGAGCCAATCGGCCGTTTCGGATCCTTCAATCCGGCTCTTGCTCGGCGGACAGCTTTCGATACAGACTTGACAGCTTCCTCCTGCCTACGACGCGCTCATGAAGGATTTCTTCCATTTTCAACAAACGCTCGGTCTCTTCCTCTGCCAGCTTGGAAACGGGAACTCCTGTCCAGCTAGCAACAACTTGGGCAATGTCATCGACGACGACCTCTGTATGTTCTTGCCCTTGCTTCTTTTTCCATTCGTTTTTCATTTCCTCTAATTCTTCACGTAGACGCTGCTCCGAATCACGAAGCGAGGCCGCCTTTTCAAACTCCTGGCTTTGGACAGCAGCATCCTTTTCCTTGCGTGTTTCTTCAAGCCTCTGTTCTAGCTCTTTCAAATTGGGCGGCGCAGTATATGAACGTAACCGCACTTTTGAGGCCGCCTCATCAATTAAGTCAATCGCTTTATCAGGCAAAAACCGATCGGAAATATAACGGTCCGAAAGCTTAACAGCTTCCTCAATTGCTGTATCGGTAATCGTTACGCGATGATGGGCTTCATAGCGATCCCGCAATCCTTTTAATATTTGAATCGATTCATCGAGAGTTGGTTCATTTACTTGAATCGGCTGGAAGCGACGTTCAAGCGCAGCGTCCTTTTCAATGTATTTTCGATATTCATCAAGCGTTGTCGCGCCGATGCATTGGAGCTCTCCTCGAGCGAGTGACGGCTTTAAAATGTTCGAAGCATCAATAGCCCCCTCTGCGCCCCCTGCACCGATTAACGTATGCAATTCATCAATAAAAAGAATGACATTTGCTGCTTGACGTATTTCGTCCATCACCTTTTTCAGACGGTCTTCAAATTCCCCACGATATTTCGTTCCGGCTACGACAGTCCCCATATCGAGTGTCATTACTCGTTTGTTACGCAAAGTCTCAGGGACCTCGTTAGCAATAATCGCTTGAGCCAGCCCTTCAGCAATCGCGGTTTTTCCGACTCCAGGCTCACCGATTAAAACCGGGTTATTTTTTTGTCCGGCGACTTAGCACCTGAATCACCCGTTCAATTTCCTTGCTACGACCAATAACCGGGTCAAGTGCTTCCTCACGAGCGACAGCTGTCAAATCGCGAGCTAAACTGTCTAAAGTCGGTGTGTTTGCCCCTCCAGCACTTGCTCCTTGCTGAGAGGAATTATTTACTTCATTGCTTCCAAGCAGCTGAAGCACCTGCTGACGTGCCTTGTTCAAGCTTACGCCGAGATTGTTGAGAACACGAGCCGCGACGCCCTCACCTTCTCGAATTAAGCCAAGTAAAATGTGCTCGGTTCCTACATACGAATGACCGATTTTTCGCGCCTCATCCATCGAAAGCTCAATAACTTTTTTTTGCTCTTGGTGTATAATGAATCGTTTTAGAACCTTCTTGGCCTTTCCCGATTAAGGTTTCAACTTCCTTTTGAATTTTGTCTGAGCCAAGTCCGAGGGCCTGCAAAGCCTTTGCAGCAATCCCTTCCCCTTCACGAATCAATCCAAGTAAAATATGTTCGGTTCCGATATTATTATGCCCGAGACGAATAGCTTCCTCCTGAGCTAACGCTAATACCTTTTGTGCTCGTTCTGTAAAACGTCCAAATATCATTGACGCCCACCTCCATTTTAATTATTGAGTCGTTCCTCAAGCTGCAGCCTTTCACGGATGAGGGTAGCTCGCCGCTCATCGCGCTGTTCCGGGGTTAGCACCTCGCCGGCAAACTGCTGTAAAAAGCCGGGCTGTGTTAAAATCATTAATTCATTTAAGATATTCGCTGACATGCCTTTAATGAACCCAATATCAATGCCTAACCTTACATCAGATAATCGCTGCGTCGCTTCCTTTGATTCAATAATGCGACTGTTCGCCAGAATCCCATAGGAACGAAAGACCCGATCTTCCAGCTTCAGCCTAGAATTATCCAACAAAATCTCTCTTGCATCCCGTTCGTGCTGTATGACCTGCAAGACGACCCCGCGCAAATCATCGACAATTTCCTTTTCTGACGTACCTAACGTCATTTGATTCGAAATTTGAAACAGGTTCCCTAATGCTTCGCTACCCTCTCCGTAAATTCCTCTCACCACGAGTCCTAACTGATTAATCGCAGGTAGAATTCGATTCAACTGCTGGGTCATTGCCAAAGCCGGCAAATGCATCATGACCGATGCCCTCAACCCTGTCCCGACGTTAGTCGGACAGCTCGTTAAGTACCCTTTTTTTTCATGGAAGGCATATGTCAGCTTGCTTTCTATCCAATCATCAATTGTGTTAGCAACCTCAAGTCCATGGATGAGCTGAAAACCAGGCAACAAGCATTGAATTCGCAAATGATCCTCTTCATTGATCATAATGCTCACAGCCTCATCATCGTCAAGTAATACGGCACCATGCTTGGACTGCTCAGCCAGCTGCGGGCTAATTAAATGCTTTTCGACAAGCACTCTTTTCTCGTTCGTCTTCACATCATCCATTTCTAGAAGCTCCAGCTCCCCTGCAATTTCTGGATGGTCGCTACCTTTTAACGCTTCTGAAATTTGCTTGGCAATCGCACGAGATTCCTCTGTTGAAGCAAGCATTGGAAATTTGTACTGTTCGAGGTTTCTGGCCAACCTGATTCGGCTACTTAAGACAATGTCAGAGTCATCGCCTTCTTTTTTTCATCCATGGGCTAATCGCTTCCGAAATAAATTTTTGGAGTGACACGCCTTATCCCTCCCCTTGGCTGCTTTTTTGCTTTTCTAATTCGCGCACACGGTCTCTAAGCTCCGCTGCTTTTTCAAATTCCTCTTGCTCGACATACTGCTTTAGCTTCTCTTTGAATTGATCGATTTGGCGCTGCAGCTGAATATCCCCGCCTATGCGCGCTGGGATTTTTCCTGTATGGGCGTGATTCCCACTATGGACCCTTTTCAAGATCGGATCGAGCTTGGAAGAAAAGTTTGTATAACAATGCGAACATCCGAAGCGGCCGATCCGCTTAAATTGCTCGAAGGTCATACCGCAATTATCACAAGTGAGAGCCTGGGCCACCCGCTGCTGTTCATCCTCTGTCGAGATAGGCTGTTCAACGTTTAACAAACCTGATAAAAGCTGATGAATCGAAAAGCTATTTGAACCCGGGATTTGTTCTCCTTTTTCACGAGCGCATTGCTCACAAATATGGAATTCATTTTTTTGGCCGTTAATAATTTTCGTAAAATGCAAGGTCGCTGGCCTTTGATTGCATTCTTGGCAAATCATCTTGTTCCCCCCTATACAAATTAGAGTTATCGGAATCAGTGACGATGCTATTTATATTTCAATGTACTTAGCATCGCCTTTAATATATTCGCTCTTATTTCGTCACGCTGAGGAAGATGCGCTTGGTATAGGGTCCGATCAATGACACTGAGCATTAGATTCGCTTCGCGCTTCGTGATCGCTTCTTCCTCAAGAAGACGAATAACGACATGCTCAGCGCTTTGTTGGTCAATTCTCCTCCCTATTAGTTCAATAATTTGCTCAAATAAAGCATGTTCATCGTGCGGCTTTACTTTAATAATACGAATATACCCGCCACCGCCGCGTTTACTTTCAACAATATACCCTTTTTCGATAGTAAACCGCGTACTGATCACATAATTAATCTGAGATGGCACACACTGAAACTGTTTGGCGAGCTCACTCCTCTTTATTTCAAGCAAGTCGCGGCCGCTTTTCATTAATGTAGCCTTTATATAGCTCTCGATTACGTCTGAAATATTCAAGCAAATAAACCCTCCTTCCTCCAGGAACATTTGACTTTGACTATCTTTGACTTTAACTATGTATATTATAAAACGCTTCCTCAAAAAGTGCAATCAACTTAATCGTTTTTTGATCCGCTCAGCTTTTTTTAGTCTAACCTATTTTATTCAAGCTAAAACAATCGAAGTTAAACTTCGGACCCTTTAATAATCAAGCCAAATATTTTAGCAAAAGCAATAGCCTGTTCAGGTGAAACGACACAGCCCTCCAGATCTTCTGCAGAAACGACTAAACGCTCAAACGTACATTCGCTCAAATCAATCGCCTTTAGTTTGACACCAGCAAATACCGCCTCATCGATATTAGAGCTCCCGAATTCTACGTTTGAAAAAGTTGAGCCATAAAAATCGGCACTGCGCAGCACGCTATCACGAAAATTGACGTATTTAAATATACTCATTCCAAAAGAGGACAGCTGTGCATTGCAGTTTATCATTTGGACGTCTCGCAGGGAACCTTCTAAAAGCTCTGCCCCCATCATCTTGCAGCCTACAAATTTCGTTCGCTCCAAAATTGCATAGGGGAAGCTCGTATTAGACAGATCGCACTTCTCAAATAAAACATCCGTCATTTCGAGATGCTCCCACGTAACATTAAGAAAGTGAACGTTTCTGAAAATGACTTGCTTAAACGACAAATGTTTTGCCTGCTGGTTGGCAATCGTACAATCGGCAACAACTCCACCTTGGAATCGCTCTTCGTTTTCAACGTGGTCATCTATGATGAGCGATTGCTCTACATTATCCAGTCCTCTCGGCTCCTGTAACTTTTTCGTCCGACTCTTCTTCAAGGAATGTCCCTCCCTTCATTAAAAAAGCTTCAGCAAGGCGTAGACCCCTTCTGTCTGCACACTCATTACCATCCCTTTATTTGGGATAGCAACTCGCTTTATGTTTTGAAGCAATAACTCTCTTAATTGTCTCGCAACTATCGCGTTCTCATAAAATTGGAAATTCCTCTAATTCACAAAATACGTAAAGCTATTAAGGATGTCATTATATTATACCATAAGAGGAATATATGTTCCTCTCAAAATGGAAAGGGGCCGTCTCAAAAGCCCATGAAGTAAGCAAACCTCGTGACATTTTGTTATGACTCGAGGTGTTGTTCTTTTTAGATGAATGCAGCTTTTGCGAGTGGCTGTCTATCGCTGTGGGCGAGAGCTCCACAACACTGGAGACGCAATCGGACGGAAGTCGGTTGCTTGTCCTGCTACTACCCACATCATCGGTAGGTTTTCTTTTCAGGCTTTAGCTATATCACGACAGGAAAACCACTTTTGTGTGCAGCCAAACAAAACAATCTTGGTCATCATTTTCGGATGATAAGCAGGGCGTCCACCAATCTGGTAAGCTTTGAAGAAGAAATCATCGTTTCATCCATTGACCATATGTCCGACATGATTTTCTGGAATTCACTCGGAATCATCCTAGGAAGGTAGAGTTCATTCATGTGATCATCTTGGAAAGTAGCCTTTTGGTTATGCAAACAAATCGCTCCTCTTTGGTCTGTTGTGTGGTCACTCCATTCGAAAGGATTGAGCGATTTTTTTGCGCACTTTTTGAAAGAAAGTCAACCTTAGCGGACGGGATGGGGTGGCCGACTCCAGCAGGAGGAAAAGGACAGGTTGAAATCCACCGGCGTGCCGGTTCGTTCAACGCCCGCCTGCGGAAAGCGTGCCCCCATCCGGGAGCGACTACATACCCTCTTACTTTTAAAAAAGCTTGGATTTGAGGTTAGTCTGTCGCCACAACAGCCAGCCTAAATCCAAGCAAATAAAATCCAAAAAAATCTAGGGGGCTACCCCTTTTTCCCCATGCCTTTTTTTCATAAGTTTATTTTCAGGGTAGCCCCTACTTCTCAAAAATCGCTAAAGCTAACTATTTACAAAGACGTCTGTCCGTTTCTAGGCATCATCTCTGTATAGAAGAATTAAGGACAAGAAACAATCCCGTACCATTATCAGGTGGGTACGGGAGGAGATCGCTTCAACGGCTTAAACAAATGAGCGACTATTGATTAGCTGACCACCTTTCTGCTCGTTCCTGAACTTCATCAAGAAACTCTTGAATGTCTGGCGCATTATTATTTGCAGCATGACTAATAAAGCCATTCACGAGGGGCATTAGTTCACTTGAAACGAAAGGATTGGCTTCATCAATCAAAATCGACTGAGAAATTTCGGCGATTTCCATCGCTCGATGAGTAAATTTATTATCTTCGGATACAAAATCCGCGTCAGCCAATGTGGGAATATTACTGAAATTTTCGTGTGCCCATTTTTGGTATTCATAGCCAGTGAGAAATTTCATCGTTTCCCAAGCGGCTTCTTCGTCTTGGACATTTTTAGCCATAATGAATGGATCGAGAGCAACCCAGGTTTCACCATTTGCTCCAAGGCCCATTGAGCTCTCATATCGTTCAAGGATTTCTTCGTTATCATTTCCTAAATACTCTCCCATGACAGCCGCTCCATTTCCGTCAAGATGCATGGCGATATTGTTTGCCTCTGTGCCAAAGCTCTCTTGTCCTTGTGAGTTGACGAATTCGGCTGGGGCATATTGTGCAGCTTCTTCAAAAAAAATTGCATAACTTTTACCATTTCCGGTGAATTTAAATCCCACTCGATATTTGCCGGATCGTCAATCGTTCCTTCAGCTCCGGTTATCCCATAAGCATGCATAACTGAAATCATGACAGACAGGTTCAAGCTTTTTCCGTCAAACCATAGCCCGTAGTTTACTTCACCAGTTTCAGGGTTCTCCCCGGTCATTTGAACGGCCTTTTCCAAAATTTCCTCCGGCGTAGGATTCTCTGATAAATATTCAACGCCCAATCGTCGAATAGTTTTGTATCGTACATCGTCATCCTGTTTCCAAGTACTACAGGCAGCCCAAAACGAGTTTCTCCGTCAAAGGAAACGAGGCTGAACGAGCTATCCCATATTCCACTTAAATAAATGCTCTCGTCAAAAGAATCATCCGCCTCGATTAAATCATCGAGCGCGTAGTAGCCCTTGTTCGTAAAACTGGGAAGCAAAAGCACCTCCTGTATATATGACGTCTGCATCGTTCGACTGAAGCATTGCGTTTTGCTTTGCTAGAGCGTTTTCCCACGGGATTTGGGTCACTTCCAGATTAATGTTAGGAATCTTGGCTCAAATTGAGTTTGGACAAATTCATTAAAGCCGACGACATCGACTCCGGTTACAGGATTAACTCCGTTTTCAAGCTGAACGCCTGCCAATACTAAGCGAACCGTACCCTCGACTTCGGAAACAACTTCAATATTCTCATCAACTCCTCCTCCTGCACCATCCGAACAACCGAACATGAAGAACAACGATACGACCCCGATACACAATGCCCAAGAAACCTTCTTCATATGAACATCCCCTTTAGAATTATTCGAATCCCCTTTCACTAGTCAATCGAACGTAAGGCGGGATTTTTCCATCTGTAGAACCGAAATTCCTTCGGATTCCCTGGTGCAACGAATTGAAACGCGTTCACTGTTTGATTCCAGATAACGCTATGCTTTCAACAATATAGCGCTGAAGAAATAAATAGATAACAACAACTGGAATCATGCTCACAGTCGTTGCAGCCATGATAATGGATGGTAACGGTGCTGTTTTATTATAAGTAAACATCGCCAATCCGAGCTGAATGGTATATTTGTCAGATGAATTCAGTGCTAGCAACGGCCATAATAAATCGTTCCAAACCGCTAGAAATTGCAATATGACCATTGTGAGATAATCGGAATCGCCAGAGGGAAGTAAATTTGAAAAAACACCCGAATTTCACCAGCGCCGTCGATGATAGCGGCTTCTCTCAAAGTTGTTGGAATTTGGTCAAAGAATGACTTTGCCAAAAACGTACCGAAGGCGTAATTCAACGCTGGTAAATAAAACGCCCAATACGTATCCAATAAATTGATTTGGGCAAACAATAAATATTGAGGGATCATCGTCATCTCAAATGGAATCATCATTGTGCTTAAAGCAAGTACGAGTACGATAAATGAGCCTCTAAACTTTAATTTAGATATGGCATAGCCTGAGAAAAGCGCCGACATTAAGCTCACAAGAATAACGCCTATAGAGACAACAAACGAGTTAAAAATATAGCGAAACATTGGAATGTTTGTAAATGCGGTGGAATACGTTTGGAACGAAAAATCCTTCGGCCAAAGCCGCGGTGGGAAGGGAATATTTAAACGTGCAGACCAATCAAAGCTTGTAAAAAGCATCCAGAAAAAAAGGACCGATCATGATTAAAGAGCCTAAAGACAACACAGCTACAATGAGTGCCCCTTGTACTTTCTTTGTCCGACTGTACGAAGCTTCTTGATTTTTTTCCTAACCTTTGAGGATTCAGCGGTAGTTGATTTGACATATGCTTTCCTCCTTTTAGTCAAAGTTGTTTGTTCGATTGACACGAAGCATCAATACAGTCAATATTAAAATTAAGACAAACAGCAGATACGAGGCTGCAGTAGCAATTCCCATCTGATTTGAGAAAAAGGCGTTTCGATAAATATAAAGGACGACAGTCATTAAAGACCCTGCCGGATTCCCAGCAGTTCCTCCTATTAGCCAAACATCTGTAAAGCGTTTCATCGCCCCGATCGTTGTAATAATAACCATAAAAACAATAATCGGCTTCAGATAAGGAATCGTAATATACCACCATTTTTTAAGCCAATTCGCACCATCCACTTCAGCAGCCTCATAAATATCTCGCGGTACGCTCGTCAGTGCAGCAATAAAGATTATTGTGTTATAACCGAGCATCCCCCACAAATTCATTAATACGATACTAAACCGCGAAATACTTGGATCCGTGAACCAGCCGACCGGTTCAAAGCCGACTAAACCTAAGAAAAAAAATTCAAGATGCCTGCAATCCCCGGATGAAACAAAAACTGAAACAATATCGCAGTCGCTACCATAGAAACAACATTAGGTAAAAAAATAGATTCCCTTGAAGAAGTTCTGCCAACGGGTTGTTGGTACATTATAAATTAAAGAAGCAAGTATGAACGATAAAGAAACACCTAATATGACAGACAGAACCCCCATATACAGTGTATTGCCCAGTGCTTGCCAAAAGAGAGAATCGCTTACAATGTATCGATAATTATCAAGTCCTATCCAATCGCCGCCAAACGACGTTGAGGCTCTCCGAAAGCTCATAAACAAGGCTGCGATCATTGGATATATCGCAAAAACCAATACACCAATGATCAGCGGAGTCGAAAACATAAGGCCAACCCAGTCTTTTTTTTCGCCATAAACTTTTGCTTGTTCAATTCATGTTTCTTCAAAGGCATGTGCTGGACAGTTTCCAATTTCCCTTTCATATATACGTGCCTCCTTCTAAGCCTCCTCTATACTTGTGCTTTCAAATCAACAGACTTTGTCGTCTTTGCGGAACGATAGGCGGCTTTTACTACCTCCAACGTTCTTAACCCGTCCTCGCCACTAATAAACGGCGGTCTTCCTTGTTGTACATTTGTAATGAAATTTTCTACTAGCCCTGATCCATATCTTCAGCCCATGGAAGCTGTATTTGCTGATTGTTTTCATTACTGGAAAAAAGGATATTCTGTCGAAACATGTCTACAGTCAAATTTCCTTTCGTTCCTACAAACTTCATTGTTACGTCCCCCCAAGTCGGGAAGGCCTTTGGACGAGACCAGCTCGGATCTAGTGAAACAATCGCTCCTGACTCGAGCTCCATCATTACCATTCCGCAGTCTTCCACGTCCAAATCATAATAGCGTGTAGCCAGCTCTGCATAGACCTCGGTCACTTCTTGCTTCAGCATCCAGCGAATCAAATCCGTTACGTGAACAATGTGGTCGATTGCGGCTCCACCTCCAGATAACGATTTATCAACAAACCATCCGCCAGGCATCTTCCCGTGATTAGTTGAATTAATCGCCAAAACCTCTCCGATCACTTGGTCATCGAGCAGCTGCTTAACGTGCTGGGCTAGAGGTGCAAATCGAACCGGAAATGCGACTTGAAGCAGGACATCATTTTCCTGACACACGGCAATCATTTCTTCAGCATCGTCAATTTCTATCGCCAATGGCTTTTCGCAAAGAATAGCTTTTTTTCGCCCTAGCCGCCTGAACCACGTGCTCTTTATGTTTGGCATTCTCTGAACAAATTATGACTGCATCAATATCGCTTGCCAACAGCGCTGAAAGCTCTTTGAAAAAATGGCATTGATAAGTACTCGCCATTCGCTCTCCACGGCTCCAATCATCGTCCCAAATCGCAGCTAATTCAACATGAGGGTACTGGTTCACCTTTTGGGCATATGAGTGGGCGTGGCCATGAGCAAAGCTGATAATTCCAAGCTTCATAAATCTTCTCTCCCTTCAATCTCTACCGGTTCTCCAGTTTTGGCCGATATTAGCGCTGCTTCCGCAAGACAAACAGCGTCCGCTGCTTCCGTCGCCGAAATCACCGGCTCTTCTTTCCCGGACAACACACGATAAAAGTGCTCCAGCTGTTGCTCAAAAGGGTCCTTGGCTAGCAACGTTTTTGGAAGCAAGTCTTTCCCAGATTGCTGCTCATCAGAGGTCGAGTCGCGTATATGAATCGCTAATGGCTCTGGAAAATGATTATTAGAAGAGAGTAGCCCTTTATCACCGGTTAACTCAAATGAAGCAAAAAACGCGGTTTCAGCCCAAGAAAGTTCGATATGAGCGATCGCGCCACTTTTCAGTTTAAGAGTAACGAGGCCGTACTCTATGTCCTCCCCATTTTCGTTACGATGCTTTATCCTTTTTGCCATCACACGTTCCACCGGACCAAATGTCCAGTTTAACCAATCAAATTCATGAATGCCCAAGTCAAAAATAACACCGCCGCTTTTTTTGCTTATCGGTATACCAGCCTCGAGCAGTACCAGGGGCTTTGTGCGTTCTCGCAAGTCGAATCACCCCGGGCTGACCAATGGTTCCTTTTTGTACTTCTTCTTTTGCCTTTCGGTATTCCGGGAAGAAGCGCAGTGTATGACCAACAAGGAGTTGAACACCCTTCTCTTCACACACCCGAATTGCTTTCATTGCTTCTTTTTTTTCGTTAACGCAAGTGGCTTTTCACAAATCACCTGCTTCCCGGCTTGTGCCGCTTTACTGATCCACTCTACGTGTGTATAGGTAGGTGTACAAATGTCGATAACATCTACAGCCGTTTCCTTCATTAGCTCTTCTAAGCTTTCAAACAGTTTTACTCGATATGTTTTTTCCAATTCGCGATTCTGCTCTATGCTTCGGGTAATGACCCCTACCACTTCAACTTCATTCATATTAGACCAGATTCGAACATGCCTTTTTCCTAAGTGTCCACTGCCTACAACTGCTACCTTCACAGTTTCACCTCGTTTTCTCTTGTCTTTTAAACGCTTGTAGTTTGACGAAGCTTCTTTTGGAGTCTGATTCCTTTGCAGCAAGAGAGACGGCAAGGGTTTCCAACCCGTCCTCATAGGAAGCCAATAGCAAGCGTTGATCTTTCATCTGGACGGCTTTAATAAATGCTGCGTCCTGGACTTCATACATATCTGACTCTGCCGCAAAAGTAAGGATACTGTCTTTTTCAATAATTTTTAATGAAGTGCCGGTTAGCTCCACCCGAAATTCCCGTCCCATCACTTCAACGCCCATCCGATGATCGGTTTGCGTAAATGTACTGTCGAGATGTCCGACTGCTCCTGACCGAAAGCGTACATTGACCGATGTCACATCTGGAATATCAAGCCCTTCGATGTCACCACTTACCTGAAGAGCCATGTCTGCGCTTACTTCGTCAACCTCTCCTCCTAGATAATAGAGTAAGTCAAGAATGTGAGTCGATTGCTCAACCAGTTGTCCTCCTGATTTTCGTTCGACCCGATACCAAGGAGTTTGCACGAAGCCACCGAGATAATAGCCCCGTATCATCGCAATTTTCTTATCACGCAAGTACTCCTTTGCCTTCTGAACAGTATTCAAGTATCGCAGACAATAGCCTGAAGCGTTTATCACTCCTGCGCTTTTAATTGCTGCAAATTTTTGCTGTGCACGGTCAAAATCGAGTTCGACTGGTTTTTCTACAAAAACATGAATTCCTTTTCGAACAATTTTTTCTTCCAGATCGTGATGAGCAAACGGAGGAACACTAATAAAGATAGCATCCAGCGATTCGTTTTCCAGCATTTCATCGACATTCGTATAAGCATTGGCCCAATACCGTTCGCTCTCGGTTTGCGCCCTTGTTTGCGATAAATCACAAATAGCTACAATTGTAGCTTCCTCATTATTGCTTACATTTTTTAAATGAGTACTTGCGATACCGCCGGCTCCGACAAATCCTACTTTTACTTTTTCCATGCCAAATTCCCCTTTTCCGAAACTAATTCATATTCAAAATCACTTCCAGATGTCTGGCAGTATCAATAGGTAAAGTCCTTTTACACGAATGGTATGGTGATAATTCCGCCGTTAACGTATCCCGATAGTTTATTGCATCAAGCGCTTGCTTAACCCTTTTCCAGTTTACATCTCCAGCAAGCAATGGGACAAAACCAGCACTATTGCCGACCGATGTGCTAAAATCTTTTACATGTACTTTAAAGATGCGCTCGTTTAGAATCCGAATCCATTGCTCAGGATAACCGAATTGCAAAACATTACCGACATCAAAATAGGCACCTACATAGCTAGAGCTACAAGCGTCAATAAATGCAGCCATTTCTAAAGGTGAAAGTAAAAATTTATTCCACACATTTTCGATACCCATTTTTACATTGAGTTTTTCCGCATCATGGCTTAACTCCTTGATTGCCGAGAGACTGTTATTATAGCAAACGTCATAGGATAGTTCATTTGTTACTGCTCCCGGTACGACGAGAATCGTATCTATCTCCATCGTACTAGCAATTTCTTGCATTTTACGGACAACTTTTTTTTCCATCCTCCGTACCGTTTCGTTTGATGAAGAAAGTGGTGATTTCCATAGCAAAGTCGTCGAAAGGGTTCGTAACTGCAATCCGATTTCATTTGCCATTTTTTTAATTTCCAGAGCCTCTTTCGCGCTCGTATCCATTGTTAAACCTACTTCACTAGGCTCATTCAAGTTAAGTTCAACCGCATCAAATCCTGCTTCTTTGCTAATCGCAAAGACTTCCTCTACCGAAGTTCCGGGAGGGAAACAACACTGATTAATCCCTTTTAACACAATCTCACCCCTATGTTTGGACACTATGAAACTAATTAAATAAAGCTAAGAACAAGTTCGGCTACCCTCCTCCTTTATTACCTATTTGACTATAGTGATTCCCAATTTATAGCTGGGATTGGTAAACATCAGTCTTTTTGGCAACCGTCTATCCGAAATATCAGTTTCGGTTTTAGCTTAATTTCCAACTGCCAATCATTTGTTTCCATTTCTGATCAAGTGGGTTCACGCTTTCGCTATTTCAATTGCTATTTATTCTTATCGATTCCATTTTGCCTCATTCCCTTTTCCCTTGAATATAGCACGCTCACACGTATGACGCAACGAAACTTTATAACGAATTTTGTCGTATTTTTTTTAAAAAAATATATTTAGTTTGTTTGACCCATTACGAAATAATAGTTTTTTTATTTTTTTTGTAAACTAGGATAGTTATCTGTACCTTTTTAACATGTGAAAAAAAATCGCTGGTGCTATTTATTTGTCAATTTCGCGGCTTGTCCCTCGAATCGAACGCTCAATCCGGAGGCTTAAATGGACATTCGCCGATTTTCATGATTTATGCACTCCACTGGATTTGGAGCTTTGTCTGTCGATTCGTGAGCTTCCCCTACCTCCCTCGGACATTTTTCCGTCTTTATCCGACATCATCGGATTTGCTCGTCAAAATTCACAGATTATTCGACGAGATTTACTCACCTCAGTCTACCAGTCATAGCACGTTTTCCTTTAAAACACACAAAAA
>BAXO01000007.1 GCA_001310555.1 Bacillus sp. JCM 19058 | reverse complement strand
TATTCATTCAAAGAGTTGATCGCCCATCATAATGTTTGCATTGATTAAATCACGTGTGGCCAAGGTGCTAGCCTCCTTGATCTGATTTGACTAAAACGAGCAAAAAGAACCTTAATTTTAATGACCAGAACATCACATTTACAATAAAAAGGAGAACGGATGATGAAACAAACAAAATACGATCGTATCCGGCAATTTCTTGAAGAGGAAAATCAGCCAACGTTTCGATACAAACAAATTTTACAAGCAACTTTTAAACAAAAAGTAAATGAATTTGAACAAATGACAGTGCTGCCAAAATCGTTAAGGGCGAGGTTTATTGAGCATTTTGGAAAGAGTGTCCTCGAGATCACTCCGGTTTTACAGACAGCTTCAACCCAAGCGGAAAAAGTATTATTTGAAATACCAGGCGGTAGCAAGGTCGAGGCGGTTGCGATGAAATATCGAAAAGGGTGGGAATCGTTCTGTATTTCTTCTCAGTCTGGGTGTGGATTTGCTTGCAATTTTGTGCCACTGGAGCACTTGGCTTAAACAAAAACCTGACTGCTGATGAAATAACCGATCAAATATTATATTTTTTTATTTCAGCATCGCTCGATTGATAGCATATCCTTTATGGGAATGGGAGAGGCTTTGGCCAATCCTCAAACCTTTATCGCGCTTAAAACCTTGGTCCATCCCGACCTGTTTGGTTTGAGTGCGCGCAGAATAACGGTATCAACGATTGGGATTATTCCTGGAATCCAAAAGTTAACGAGGGAATTTCCACAGGTAAATCTAACGTTTTCTCTTCATACCCCTTTCCATGAGCAGAGAAGTGAACTGATGCCAATCAATAAAAGGTATTCATTGACAGATGTTATGGAAGTGCTGGATGACCATGTGAAAATAACGAAGAGGAAAGTATATCTTGCTTATGTACTTTTACCCGGTGTCAATGATACGCTTGACCACGCTAACGAATTGATTTCAATTTTAAAGAAAAGAGCTAGCTTAAAGCAGCTGTACCATATAAATTTAATCCGTTATAATCCGGCCATTGGAGCTCCTGAAGCCTTCGGTCGTCCTAATGAGCGAGAAGTAAATTTATTTTATAGGCAGCTAAAGGAGGGAGGATTGAAGGTAACGGTACGTCAGTCATTTGGCGTCGAGATTGATGCAGCATGCGGACAATTATACGGTCAATATCAACAAAGCAAAGAAAAATAACTTTGAACGGTCGCTTAACTGAAAAGTCATACAGCAAAGAAAGCGCTGCAACGTGTGCTTTCGGATGAGAGGAGAGTGTCTAATGACTCTCTCCTCGTTGTACTTATCATTCGTATGAAAATAGTATGCTTCCATGAGTGAAGGTAGAATGAATTTAATAGAAAAGTCTCGAATTTAATAGAAATAATCGTATTTAAATGTAAAAGTAGAGGCAATTTTTCATGCAGAGAAATACATATGATGTACTTTCCTTATTTTTTTGTTTCCAATAATTAGGTTAAATGTCCTATGATGAGAAGAGTTATATGGATATTGTTGGTAAATAAGTCCATTTATCATCCATTTTACCACTTACTATTATCTCAATTTTGTAAAAATATGTGGAATTCTAACACTTTTCTGCTATGCTTAGGCTAACATCCAGAAATTACAAATTGCAAATTTACTAATTTTGTAAAGGGGGGACAATGTTCGAACGTTTTTTCGTTTCATTGGAAAAGCGCTAAAAAGATCGACAAAAAAATGTTGAGTGAGGGGAAAGGTTCATGAAAAGACGAAATCGACAACGATTTTTTTCAATTGTTTTCTCATTCGTACTCGTAATCTCGATGCTAGTACCGACTCATGCGTTAGCAAATTCGGCCAAGTATACGACTTCTGCCCTAGAATCTCAATCTAGTGAAGAGAAGATTAGTGAGCGATTGTTAAGCGAATTTGAAGAAGAAGAGTTCGTCACTTTTCTATTAAAGTTTAAAGAGCAGGTGGATGCAGAAGAGGTCGCTTCGAATACGATCCAGCTAGCTCAATCTCAAAATGTGACTGCCGCTAAAATGAAACAAATGACTCGCTCATCTATTGTTTCAAACCTGCGTGCAACAAGTGAATCTACTCAACGTGAAATTACTAAACTACTAGAACAAGCCAAGGAGGCTGACCAAGTAAAGGATTTTCGTTCATACTTTATCGTCAACGGTATGGCTGTAACAGGTACGAAAGAAGTAATGGAAAAATTAGCTTCGCGTCCGGAAGTGGAAAAAGTCCTTCCTAATGAAGTTCGTCAGCTTAATCCGACTGACAAAGCTAAAACGCCAGCTGATACGAACGAAGAGGGAGAAATTGAGTGGAACATCGATCGTGTCGATGCACCTGCCGCATGGGATATGGGCTATGACGGTAGTGGGATCGTTGTTGCCTCTATCGATACGGGTGTCGAGTGGGATCACCCTTCTTTAATTCAGCAATATCGGGGATACGACCCGGAGAACCCCGATGCTCCTGATCACGAGTACAATTGGTTTGATGCGACTACCAATTAGATGAACCTTCGGATGATATTGGTCACGGGACCCATGTCACGGGAACGATGGTTGGAGTTGAGCCGGATGGGTCGAACAAAATCGGAGTTGCTCCTGGGGCAAAGTGGATTGCTGTTAAAGCATTCAGCCCTTTTGGCGGAACCGATGCTGATTTACTCGCAGCCGGGGAATGGATTCTCGCCCCTACGGACGCTGAAGGAAATCCGAATCCGGACATGGCTCCAGATATCGTTAACAATTCATGGGGAGGAGGGCCAGGACTTGATGAGTGGTATCGCCCGATGGTCCAAAACTGGAGAGCGGCTGGAATATTTCCGGAATTCTCCGCTGGGAATACATCGCCTGCCAATCCGGGAGGTCCGGGTTCGATTGCCAATCCAGCTAATTATCCTGAATCCTTCGCGACTGGTGCAACGGATATAAACGATGATCTCGCTAACTTTTCATTGCTAGGTCCTTCTCCTTACGACGAAATTAAACCGGACATTAGTGCACCGGGTGTGAATATTCGTTCCTCCGTGCCTGGCGGTGGCTATGAAGGAGGCTGGAACGGTACGTCGATGGCAGGCCCGCACGTTGCTGCAGTCGCTGCATTGTTGCTGCAAGCAAACTATTCATTGACTGTCGAAGAGGTTGAGGACATTCTTACGGAAACAGCGATTCCATTAACGAATGATCAATATTTGGAATCTCCGAATAACGGATTTGGTTATGGTCTCGTCAATGCGCTGGATGCTGTATCTTCTGTGACTGATGGAATCGGCCAGATTAGCGGTGTTGTGACGGAAGAAGGGGAGGACACGGAACCCCCTACATTTGAGCACACTCCTGTCGAATCGGGATATCGTGGATTCGAACTACCGATTTCAATCGTTGCAAGCGACAACATTAGTGTTACGTCTGTTGAACTAAACTATAGCTCTGGTGATGAAACCAAAACCATTGAGGCCAATCGCGTGGATGGAAATCATCTAAGCGGAACGTATCTTGCGACCATTCCGGCCGAGGATGTTTCCGGGGCATTAGAGTATAGCTGGAGCATTACAGACTTCGGTGAAAATGTAACCGAAAGTGAAGTCTATCCAGTTGAACTCCTTGACGGAATTGGCGTCGGTTACGAGGAGGATTTTGAAACCGTACCGGAAGGCTGGTACTCGTTCGGAGCTAACGATAACTGGGAATGGGGCAAGCCTCAGTCGGGTCCGGGTGAAGCTGCTTCCGGTGAGAATGTCTATGCGACTGGGTTGTCTGAGCCGTATCAAGACAATGCAAACATGACTCTTGTGATGCCTCCAGTAGAATTAGATGACACAGACGCGTATTTACAGTTCACACACTGGTATGATATTGAAGAAGACTTTGATTTCGGCTCTGTCTTTGTATCGACTGATCTCAATGATTGGCAACCACTTGAGCAGTTTACTGGTATTTCAGATGATTGGATCACAACAGAAGTCGATTTATCGGAGTACGCAGGCAGAATATTTATATTGGCTTTAATCTGACGAGCGATTTTATGGTCTTTACAGATGGCTGGTATCTTGATCGGGTTGAGCTAAGCGATCAGTCCATAGGCTCTTCCTCCAGTCAATTAGGGGTTATGCCTTCGGCCGAAGAAAGCGCAAGCAGGGCAAAGGAAACCGATCAAAAACGAGAGAGAGCCAAGCAAAAAGAGAAAGTTGATCCGAGCTCGATAGCTCCTGAAAATGGTGAGACGAAGTCTCCAGCACGACTCGATAAAGCAGAAGCAGTTATCGATCCAGCGTCCTTACCGCTTCAGGCAACTGTTAGTGTTTTAGAAAGTGGACGTTCTGTCGTATCGAACCCTACGGACGGAAGCTATCAGATGCCGCACCCAGCTGGAGAATATACAGTGCGTGCAGAAGCCTATGGCTATTCATCTGAAGAGCAAACGATCGAGGTTGCAGTTGACGAGGTGGCAACAGCTAACTTTGTACTTGAAGAATTACCTCAAGGTGACGTATCTGGAATAATCAAAAATGAAGTGACTGGTGAGGCAATCTCAGATGCAACCGTCTTTCTGGTCGAGGATGCAAATGTTACTCCGGTCAAATCGGATGAGGAGGGACACTTTTCATTAACGGCCTATGAGGGCACGTATACACTTCGCGTCAGCGCCTACGGTTACTTCAGCCAAGAGGCGGAAGTCGTTATCGACGGTGACGTTGATTGAACTTCGAATTGGAACCGTTTGTCGGTTATCCTGGCGAAATAGGCTATGACGATGGTGAACCAGATGATGCCATTGTTTTCATAGAACCAGGAAACGGCTGGGCTGTCCGTATGTCATTAGATGAGGGTGAAGAGCAAGCGATGGTGACAGGGGCGTTGTTCCGCTTCTGGGACGAGGAGTTTCCAAATCCTGGTGGGACAGAGTTCCAGGTAGAAGTCTATGATGCAAGCGGAACAGACGGAGCACCAGGAGAGAAGCTGGCTGGTCCAATTGATGCAACAGCGAATCGGGATGGAACTTGGACACAGGTTGACCTGTTCGATGAAGGAATTATCGTCGATGATGATTTTTATGTATTATTCCTTCAATCAAAGGCAGGAGACTTTTCTCCAGCCATCGGGATTGATATGACGAGCCCGGATGCAGAAAGAAGTTGGGAGTATTTCGGTGGAAGTTGGTCTTCAACTCCTGTTTTTTTCAGGAAATTACATGATTCGCGCCCTTGTTGACTATCAATTGAAAGCACCAGTTATTACATCACCAGAAGATGTAACCTACACAAATGAATCGACCCTTACTGTTGAAGGAACGTCTTCGGCAAATGTAGACATTACTCTTTATAACCAAGGCGAGGAGACTGCAACGACTGAAACAGACGAAAATGGCCATTTCTCTGCTGACATTGAATTAGGTGAAGGCGAGAATGAGATTACGGCCGTTGCTTCTGTAGAAAGCGGCGACAGTGATCCGTCGGATCCGATCACGGTTATCCTTGATACTGAACAGCCAGAATTGACGATCGAATCGCCTAGTGACGGAGACAAAGTCAATACTGAAACAATTACCGTCACAGGCTCAGTGCATGACTCAAACCTGGATACTGTTACAGTGAACGGTGAAGAGGCTGATGTTAATGAAGATGGCAGTTTCTCAAAGAGAATCATTCTTGACAACGGTCTAAACGAGATTAACGTTATCGCCAAAGACCTTGCTGGAAATGAAACCGAGGAGTCTATGACAATCGATGTCAAATACACGGCACCGGTGATTGAAAACTTGCAACCAGAGGAGGATCTTAGCTTAAACGCTGGTGAATCAGTGAAAATCGAGTTCACAAGTGAACCTGGACTCGATGCCACCTTTATTATTCGAATGCCGTTAACTAATACGGTTGCTAATGCAAATGAGCTTCCGATGAGAGAGACAAGTGAAGGGAATTATGTTGGCTACTGGACGGCAACCTCAAATGTTGAAGCAGAAGGTGCGGAAATTGAGGTTATTGCCAAAGACGATTACGGTAATGAAACGCGTGAAGTAGCTGAAGGAAAACTAAATATTAATATTGAGGAATAAATCGTTCATGCGGACTGCCTATAGGTAGTCCGCGTTTTTTTCGATCGAAGGGTTTGCTTAGATAAAAGTATTCTAGTTCGGAAAGGGACCCAAATCGATTGCTGTAAAAAAAGAGGAATCGGACGGCTTTTCCAGAAATAGAACATAAAGTTCCTCAATTTATCGTGATTCGAGGAAAAGGGAAGTTAAAGATGAAGCTATACAACGAGCTAGCCGTATGGTGGCCTTTACTGTCTCCCCATTCAGAATATGAAGAGGAGTCGTCCATTTATTTGAAAATGCGAATAACAAGGAGGCCATCCGGTTGGGAGGGAAACGAATGAAGAATGCACTGATATTTGGTGGAACTGGGATGCTTGCAGGGATGTCAAAATGCTTATTGAGAACGCCCAACATACAACACTCTTTGGGAGAGAGCACGAAGATGGCTCGATTGAGTCAAAGCAATGAAAAATCAGACTGTCGTGCGGTAGTCTTGGATTATCAGAATACTGAGGCTTTACGCATGCACGTATGCGAGTCTATTCGGAAGTTTGGGGCGATAGACATCGTTATCGCATGGATTCACAGCACTGCGCCTGATGCAATACCAACGATCTTTACTGAAATATGTAACAATCAGTCGGAGCCATGGCGCTTCATTCATATTAAAGGAAGCAGCCATCACTTGCCATCGATCGAAAGGAAAGCCGTTACCCCCGACAATTGTTTATATCGTGAAGTTCAACTCGGCTTCAAGCTTGAGGGCGGCATTTCGCGATGGCTGACGCATAATGAAATTTCAAACGGTGTCATAGAAGCGATAAAGGCCGATGCCAATAAGGCTGTGATTGGCACTTTGGAGCCTTGGGAAAAAAGGCCGTAAATGCTTGCAGGAGGAGGAAGATGGGAAATAGCTGTTTGTTAGTGACTACCCCCACAAGCTGAGGACAAAAATCCCTAAAAGGATGACCGTTGAAATCGCGATACGTCGGAGCCCCTGTTGCTCTTTTAAAATAAAAATACCGAATAATGTACCGAACACGATTCCAATCTCGCGAATAGGAGACAGCTGAGCAACCTGAGCGAGCGACATCGCAAAGAGGAACAGTAGGTAACTGCCCGGAACAAGTATCGCTCCTACTAAAATTGTTTTCCAATTTATCCGCCATTCCTGCTTCAATTGATTGGAGCGAAATGTTCCCGGTAAAAGGGCAAGCACGTACACGAGGTTGTGAATCTCCGTAAGCGCAAGTGGTGATATGTATTCTAGCACTACTTTGTCCATGATAATATACCCTGTAATACACAACCCGATTGCTATTGCCACAAGAGAGGATTGCAGCTTTTGCCTATTGAAGGGTTCCTTCCACTCAAAGAGTGAAAAAATGGCTACATTGATCATAATTAAACCGACCCATCCTAGTACAGACAACGATTCTCCGAGCAAGAAAACGCTAATAAGCGGGACTAAAACTGCACAGGTCCCACGCATCATTGGGTACACTTGTGATAAATCTCCGATGGAATATCCTTTTGCCAACAGATGAAAATATAGGCGTGAAATAGTGATGAACCTGCCAAAAACAAATAACCTCGAAGATCGAGCTGAACCCCTTGTATTTCAATGATAAATATCGGCAAATAGACGATAAGAGCAATAAATTGAATCGACCATAAGAAAACCGTTTTGTTTATACTTTGCTTTGCAAACAAATTCCAAACAGAATGGATCAAGCCTGATATTAGAACGAGTGAAACGGCTAAAGTGATCAAATTCGTCCTCTCCTGTTCCTCAAAATGATGGACGGCTGCAAAAGTCATCCTATCAGCGCACTCGACAATGAGCAGAAAAACCATTTCCTTACATAGAGTGAAGTCGAAACCTGCGGGAGGGCATGGCTTAGTAAGCACAGAGCGACTCAACAACGATCAGTGGAGGAGACGCTCTGACTCGTACGTTTGCTTTACCGAGTATGGCGTTTTTTTATATAGTTGTATATGGAAATAATACTCATTTATCGCATCGATTGATAGCTTACTACTATCGTTCACTTCTGAAAAAGCATATTCGGTACTTTTGCATCCATATTTTCAGGTACGGACAGGCCAAGGGCGTGTAACACAATTGCAGCCGTATCCATGTTTTTCATTCCGATTGGGAGTCCGGTCCCTTTCATGATGCCTGGCCCATGACACCCCCAAAACACCGTCATATCATTTGGGTGATCACTTCCGTGCGTGAATCGTCCGTGGCTACCTCCACCACCGTGATCAGACGTGATCACGATTAAGCTGTCATCCAATTTTCCGGCCCTCTTGATTGCTTCAATGATTATTCCAGTGTGTCGATCTGACTCTGAAATGGCAGCCAAATATGACTTTGAGTGATATCCGTGCTTGTGCCCGGCAGCGTCTGGCTGATCAAGCTGGACAAACATCACCTTTATATCAGGATTATTAGTAATATAAGCCGCAGCTGCCTCAGCTAATTCCTGATCTGGTGCCGTGAACGTATAACAGTTAGCTGAACGTTCTATAATCCCTTTATTAATCGGCTCCCACGCACTAAACGCTGCTAATTTACATTTTGGCCATGCATGCCTGACAATCTTAAAAATGAAGGGTACAGTGCATCTTCAGGGTACGGCTGATTTTCAACTACGCTGTTAGTTAATTTGTGTTTTTCGGGGGCAACGCCATGAAAAATCGAACCCCAGCATTCTCCACTAATTGACGGATAGGATGCCCGAGCTGAGTAGGTTAAGCTTCCATTTTCCAAAAGGTTATGGATGTTAGGGTAGGTGTATCTTTAACGAAGTTGCCTGCACCATCCAAGCCAATGATAAAAACACTTTTACTTTTTTTTCACAAGAGTTTTCCTCCTCATTAAAATAAAGCAAAGCATATCGATATGTTACTATGGCTAGATACCATAAAAAAAGATAAGATACTAAGCAACATTTATATAATGTTAACACCATCCTCGTTCATGAAGAGACAATGGCTGCTCGGATAAAAAAGAAATGCGCTGCTGAGCAACGAATCGGGGGAGAACTAGCAACTATACTTGATCATCGAGCCTTCTCCACCAAGAATAATGACTCTATCGGGTTGCTGTTTTTTTAAAAGTTTTAGCTGATACTTCCACCGAGTTGCTGGATCGGAAACAGCCTGCAATCTTACCGATGACAATACGCAAAAGCACATACCATATCCTCCGATCCTCCCTAATACTAGCAGATTTTTTGAGTACCCTTGCGATAGCATAATCATAAAAGCCCCCCAAAAAAACCTCGAATATTTCTTTTTTTTAGATATCATGTTCATCCTTTTTTGATCTACGGTCTAAGACTGTTCAGTCGGATATTTATTTACCCAATGAATGAAGTCTAGAAATAATTTATTAGCTACGTTCAAGTTAAAATCGTATAAAGGAAGGGCGTAAGTGTAGGGCGTTTGCTCATAATAAATTGATCCGTAAATAGAGGGAGGATTTGAATAAATAAAAAAAATCCCTTATATTGAAAGAAAACCATTTTCCCTTTATTCCCAAAATCTATTGCACAAAAGGTTAGTGAAACTTGTTTGTAAGTACGAAACACTGATCAATCAAAAGAGTGTACTCTCGATCAAATGGCCCTCTCTTACGTGTGCTATTCTTAAAACGGTAGGGCTCATCCTTTCATTCAAAGTCTGGATAATAATGCGAATGGTGGTGGATAGATGTCTGATTTTAAGACGAAGCATCATAAGGAATTATTGATACAAAAAGAAATTGCCGAAACGTTAAATCAAAGCGTAGACATGGAAGAAATGCTTCAAAAAGCATTGGAAAAATTATTAGAGCTTATGGGATTAGAGACTGGTTGGATTTTTTTAACGACCAAAGAGTCCTCTTATGAGTTGGTCGCGCATCATAATCTTCCTCCTGCACTTGCGAGGGAAGGGATGAGACCAATGCTATGTGAAGAATGCTCATGCTTGTCGTTATACTGGGAAGGTAATTTGAACAATGCGGTGAATAGGATTAAATGCGCCCGTTTGGATGAGGCCGTGTTAACTTCGCAAGGGGATACGAGGGGCCTCACTCATCATGCTACGATTCCGTTAACAGTTCGCTGTGAGAGGTTTGGTTTGTTAAATCTCGCCTCACTTGGAAGGAAACACTTCGATGATGACGAACTCATTTTGCTTGAGTCAGTTGCTTACCAGATTGGCACAGCGGTGGAACGAACTAGACTGTATGAACAAAAAAAGAAGCAGGCAGAAGACAAAGTTGCTCGCTACATCATCGACTATTTTGCGAGCACAGAGCAAGTAAACCGTCGGATATGGAATATTAATGATTTAAATCAATTGCTCCTCACTATCGCTGAACAAATCAGAAAATATTTCGACTTTTCACAAACGGTAGCTATGATTATTCAGCAAAACAAGCAGTTAACGCTAAAGACGATTGTTTCTCAGGATGAGCCAAGTTTGCTGAATGAAGTACCTCTCTTGCAGGATAAGGAGTGTGCGGAAGACATTATTAGCTTGGCTTATCAACAGCAGCATGTGTATCAAAGTCATGAACGGCCGTTTAACTATTCATCACTTAAGCAAAGTGAGCACCTATTCTCGATTGCGTTGCCCTTAAAAGCGCATGTACTGGAAAGCGATTCTTTTGGGGTGCTATTGATTAGCAGAGGCACTGAGGCATTTAGTGGACTTGAAGTCGAGCTGCTGGAATTATTAGCGAATCATATCTCATTGGCATTGGCTCACGTCCGGCTGTATGAAGAAAGTCAATCATTACTTCTTGCTGAGGAACGAAATCGAATCGCTCGTGATTTGCATGATTCTGTGAACCAAAAATTATTTGCCCTTTCCTTAACCGCCCGAGGTCTTAAAGAGATGTTTGCAAACGAAGGGAATGACATTGTTGCCGAAGCGATTAGCGATATTCAACAGTTGTCACAAGAAGCATTAACTGAAATGCGGAGCCTCATTTGGCAGCTTCGTCCGTACGGTCTCGATAAAGGCTTACACGCTTCACTTGAGGATTACGCAAAGAAAATTGGGGTACAATTGATTAGTCAATCGAATAAAATCGTGCAGCTTCCGGAACAAGTAGAAGAAGTGCTTTGGCGTATCGGTCAGGAGGCTTTAAATAATGTGAGCAAGCATGCCCATACAAAGCAAGCAGAGCTTAGTCTGGAGGCCGCCAGCGATCAGGTGAAGCTGGTTGTATCTGACCAAGGCTGTGGTGGGCAGAGGAACAGAACGGTTCCCTTGGTATTACGAGTATGAAAGAAAGGGCGGCTAAGATTAATGGGACAGTCAACATATCTAGTAAAAAAGGAAATGGAACGACCATATCAGTGCTCGTACCAACAACAGACAAGGGAGAGGGGGTCTGAAGAATGAAAATCAAAGTACTGCTCGTTGATGACCATTTGGTCGTCTTAAAGGGCCTGCGTTTCTTTTTACAAACACAGCCTACGATCGAAATGGTCGGCGAAGCTCAGAACGGAGAGGAAGCTTTGCAAAAGGTGCAGCAATTGCAACCGGATATTGTCCTCATGGATTTAATTATGCCGAAGATGAACGGTATTGAAGCGACCAAAAAAAATTACAGAGGAATATCCTGGTGTTAAAGTAATCATCCTTACGAGCTTCTCTGATCAGGATTCCGTGCTACCGGCAATTAAAGCTGGAGCGATTGGCTATCAATTAAAGGACGTTGAGCCTGATATTCTAGTAGAGACCATCGCCGCGGCCACGGAAGGCAAGAGGACCCTTCATCCCCAAGTGACAAACCAGCTGATGACCCATGTAACCTCGGAGACCGGGAAAAGTATATCGGTACTCACGCCAAGAGAGAGAATCATATTGCAGCATATTACCTTTGGACAGAGCAACAAAGAGATTGCAGCTGAGTTACATATTACAGAAAAAAACCGTAAAAACGCATATTACAAACATTTTAGGGAAAATGGAAGTGCAGGACCGGACACAAGCAGCATTGTATGCGATCAGAAATAAATGGTTTGACTAATGAATCTTCTCAGGTCAAGTAACTTTTTGAGAATACCTTTTCAGCTTCAGTGGCATACTAAGCCGCAAGTGAAAAGGAGGAATGAACGATGGCAAAACGAGATGACAGATCAAACAATCCGGAAAGAATCGCAAATAACATTGATCATACGCTCGAAAATATGAATGAGGCAAAAGACTATCTTAAAGCGCACTCTGAAGAGCTGAGCGAAGAGGAAAGACAGGAAATCGAGGAAAAAAAACGAGCGACGGAACCAAAGTATAGAAGGAATGCGTGAAGAAATCGAAGATGAAGTAAAAGCGCAGCAGGATGACGAATAGCAATAATCGATTGTAGGCATGAGTGGATTTCGCGCTCCATGCCTACTCTTTTTTTAGTTTTATGATGTTGAATTCTAAAGTACAATCGTTTAAACTGTCGTTAATAGAAGTGGATGGAGGTTTCTCTGAATCATGATGATCATGGCAGTGTTCTTAACAAATATTCGTTAATCAAATAACTGAATACGATTCGATGCGCGAAATGTGAAAAACTCCTTCTTAAAAGGGGTTAATTTACATTGCACTTAAGCATCGACAGGTTATGAACACGATCATCAATAGGCCGTTTTTAGAACAAGCTTCTTCATAGGAAGCTTATTAATCTATGCTGTAGTTTAATTGCAGGCTATCAACGATCCGAAAGGTTCATTGATAGCTTTTTTGCTTCTTTAAACGGTATATACGATTAGGAGGAGTCAAAAATGACTGTTTATTTTGCAACCGTTCTTCCTGGATTAGAAGCTGTTTTAGTAGACGAAATAAAAGGTAAATTAAGCGCTACCGACATAGAGCAAACTAAAAGAGGAAAGGTTTTCTTTGCTTCGACAAACTCTGTGAAAGGTTTAAAAGAATTAAGAACGGCAGACAATTTATTTCAATTCGTCGCTCAATTTGAGATCGGGCCACATAAAAGGGATTTAACTCAATTGCAAGAGTACATGACTCATATAGATATCGATTTTATTAATAAGAGGGGGTCGTTTCGAGTTAACGCCAGTCGAAAAGGCAACCATACGTATACTCGATTTGAAGCGGCAAATGCTGCCATGGTTGGCATTGCCAAACGATACCCAAATTGGGAAATCGGAGCGGCTGGTCTTCAGCAAACCGAATTCAGGCTCGATATTGAAAACAATGAAGCCCTTCTCTCGCTTCGGCTAACAGATGCCACGTTTCGGTATCGTCAGTCGCAAAGACAGTTTTCGCGTGCTGCGCTGCTCCCTACTGTAGCCCACGCGCTCGTATGGCTCTCAAGTCCTCATCCGGAAGATATTTTTGTCGATCCTTGCTGTGGTTCGGGTACGATATTGGCAGAACGGATCAACTATCCGGTCAAGCGTATAATGGGGGGAGATATCTCGGAAGAAAATGCGACTGTAACGAAGGAAAACCTTGAGTATAATGTCAAGGTTGAAGTATGGGATGCAGGCAACCTTCCTCTTGCGGATAATTATGCAAATAAGGTTGTTACGAACCTTCCATTTGGCAGACAAGTCTCCTCTCATGAAGACATCCAGTTATTGTACGGAACGGTTTTAAAGGAACTGAGTAGAATTATGAAAACGAACGGAAGGGCGATTATTTTAGCGAGGGAAACGAATTAAAGGCGATTGCAGAACGGGTTGGTTTCACGTATGTTTCGTCCTATCCCGTTCATTTGAAAGGCTTGCATCCGACCGTGTTTGTCTTTGAAAACTGCCGTTAAGCAAGCGAAGAGTGTAACGAACAAGCGAAGCTAATCAGAGCCTGCAGATACTATTTCTGCAGGCTCTGCTTGCAAAATATCGAAAAGGCCCCTATGCAATAGGGAAATTACGACAATCCTCATACGCTTTAGTACGAGCCCTCACTTTTCTCTCCTATTTAAAGATGACATTGATCTAGTGACAATTGTAACTTCTCAACTACGCTTATACACGCCATACTAAATGTATCATAAAAAGAAAAGGTGATAAAAATGGCGATTGCATCGATGCAAGGAATTGTAAAACGATACGGATCACACCTTGCGCTTGATCATGTTGATCTGGACATTCATGAGGGGGAAATCGTCGGTTTGCTTGGCCCTAACGGAGCGGGGAAGACGACACTGATACACACACTAACTGGCATGATTCCATATGATCGGGGATCGATCCGATTGTTTAATACAGCGAAACCGTTCACGAATAAAAATAAAGAAAAGATGGGGCTCGTCACCCAGGAATTGACTGTGTTTGAAGAGTTAACGGCGAAGGAAAACCTAGAGTTTTTTGCTGGCGTGTATGGACTCCGGGGGGAGGAAAGAAAAAAACGGGTAGCAGAGGCACTTGAGTTTGTCGGCCTTGCATCGAAATCCCGCTCCATGCCCAAAAAATTTTCAGGTGGGATGAAACGTCGCTTGAATATTGCTTGTGCCCTTACCCATCAACCAAAGCTACTCATCATGGACGAGCCGACGGTTGGGATTGACCCGCAATCCCGCAACCATATTCTTGAAACGGTGAAGGAATTAAGAAGGCGAGGAACGACGATTTTGTACACGACTCATTATATGGAAGAGGTACAAGCAATTGCTTCACGCGTCGTCATTGTCGACCAGGGTCAGATCATTACCGAGGGAACGGTCGATGAGCTGATTAAAAATATCCAGCATGAAGAAAAAAATTAAAATTGAAGTAACAGAGCCGGCGCACCTGCCCGTCGACCGATTAGAGCAACTAGATGGCGTTAAACAAGTGGCCCTCGAGGGCAGCAATGTAACGATTATTTCGAAAGTCGGTTCTGGCAACCTTGACCGGGCGATTTCTATAATTAAAGAAAACGGTGGTTTGCTCGGTATTCAAGCGGAAAAGCCGAATTTAGAGGATGTTTTTCTGACGCTCACCGGCAAGCAGCTCCGCGACGGGGAGGAGAAGGAAGAATGAGGTTTTATCGACTTTACGATTTACCGGACTACGGTTGATAAGAGATTGGATTACATTACTACTATTGCTCGTTGTTCCTATAGTATTGGTCACATTTTTCTCCATTATATTAGGTGACGCGGTTGCAAATTCGGGAACAACCGATCAGGAAATGACGATTATGCTCGTGCTTTCCTTCCAGTTATTTGGCGGGGCTGTCGTGATGTCCTATATCTATTATGATTTTTTTTACTGCAAGTCGTTACCGAATTCAATCCTTGCCTATTAATACAACACTTTATGGCTTTTCTATTATGTTCATGGGTACGCTCTTTTCCATTTTCCTTGGGCTCATCATCATTCTTACTCAACATTGGTTTTCGATGTCAATTGGGGCAGCATTCCGTGGGCACTCTTTGTCATCGCTTTTGATGGCTACGCTATCCAGTATTGTCTGCTTAATTTTCACCTTTGCCGTCAAAAATTTTAAACTGGCGGAACGACTTAGTGAGGTGTATGGCGTTGGCGCCATCGTACTCGCCGGTTTATTCTTCCCAATGCCTAACAATGCGTTTTTCGATTTCATGGGCTCCTATGGGAATCCTTTGACTTTAGCTAGCGCTGCCATTTTCGAGCATCAAGCGGGGAATATGGATGAAGTATGGCTTAACGTAAGCATTTTGCTTGGAGCGATCATCGTTACCTTCTTCCTTTTGCTTGTGGTCGGACGGAGGAAAATGCCATGACGATTTTTCAATTCGCACTCAAACGAAGTTTTCGCAACTCAACGAACCTTATTTTCTTGACGCTGTTTCCTGTCGGGGCGATTTTTCTCCCGTCGAATGAGCCTTATCCGTTCCTCCCCTTTGGTTACCATTATTTTGGGATATTGCTTCTCTTTGTCAGTATCCGATTGGCTTCGATTATGCTGGAGGATCGAGCAAAAGGGGTGGTCAAGCGGCTAGCCGTGGCACCAATCAGCCATTTTCACTACTTATGGCAAAATTTGATCGCCTACGCCATTATTCTGATTGTCCAATGCGCAATCGTCGTAGGAGGCGGCGTCCTTTATGGCCAGGAGTTATATTCGCCTCTCTATTTATTTCTCCTGTTTATAAATTTTAGCTTAATGTCCCTTGCTTTTTCACTTGCCTGGATATCGAATTTCCGCAATAAAGAGGTTTCCTTTCTTGTGTTTATGTCCGTTATTATATTAATGGCCTATTTGGCGGGTTATTGCTGCCAGTCGAGATGATGCCAAGTGCCTTTGAGCGGGTCGCCATCATTTTTCCTACCTACTGGTTAACAGAAGGGATGCAGTGGATCGTATTCGGTCATCAGGCTAACGACTTTTTGTTCATCAATGGAATACTTATGCTCTATACAATCTTATTTCTCATCCTTGGCAGTATTCGCAGGATTGGCTAACAGTGATGACTCCTGGCACTTGAGCTAGGAGTTATTTCTGTTTATAGTTAAAGTTAGGGAAAAGGAGGAAAGGCGTATGACAACATTGACTAAGCCTAGCTTTTATATCACGCTCTGGCGAATGAGCAATCTCTTTTTTTCTTCTGCTTTTATGGTATATTCAGATCCAAACGATTCCTGTGTTTATACTCATACTCCTCCTCTCGATCATGGCAGCGTCACGTTGGCGGTTTTCATTGCCAGCTTGGACGGTCTTGATTGACATCTCTTTTTGCCTGATTTTTCTACCGTTTTGGGGTTGGAGCTTGTATGGTCTCGCCCTGCCTCTATTGGAGAGCATATGGAAAGGGCGGCTTCGCTATAGCGTTCCGATTCCTATTATTGTGTTTGCTAGTGGAGCCATGTCTGTTTATCTTCTCTGGTTTCTCTTGAGTGCTGCATTAATTGGAAGCGTTCTTCGTTTTTGGAATCAGCAACGGAATACTTATTTGGATGAAATAGACAAGGGTCGAAAGGAGCGTTATGAGCTGGAGCGGTTAAAAACCGATTTGCTTCAGGCCAATAGTGAGACCGCGCAGATGGCGGAAATTACAGAAAGGAATCGAATTGCTCGTGATCTACACGATCACCTCGGCCACGATTTAACTGGTGCGCTTCTCGCTCTGCAGGCCTATGAACAGCTTAAACAGGGGGAGAAAGCAGAGGACATGTTCGCTCAAGTAAAAGAACGGTTAATTCGAAGCACTAAGCTGCTGCGCGAAACCGTCCACGATATGACGCCTACTGCCTTAATCGGCGAACAACAACTTGAATCCATTGCGCAAAACTTCAATCATTGCCAAGTTTCCTACGTGAAATCAGGTGACATAACTAGTGTCCCCATTTACCTATGGAGCCTGCTTGTCCCCTGCCTAAAGGAAGCTCTTACGAATGTAGTCCGGCACAGCAACGCCACTCAAGTGGAAATACAGCTTGATGTCACTCAGGCGATCGTACGTCTGAGCATTCAGGATAACGGCACAAATTCCGCATATGTTACTGGCGGCAGCGGCATAAGAAACTTAAAAATTAGGGCACGCGCGGCTGGAGGAAGTATTTCAGTCAACGCCTCTTCCGGGTACTTAATTGTATGTGTGCTGCCCATTCCGGAAAGTGAGGAAGCAAAATGAAAATTCTTATTGTTGATGATGACCCGCTCGTATGCCAAAGCCTTCAGCTGCTGCTTAATAACGAAAAGGATTTTACCGTTTTAGGCACCGCGGGCAACGGACGCGAAGCCATTGCATTTATTGAACAAAATGCCCCTGATCTCGTACTTATGGACATCCGCATGCCCGAAATGGATGGGATCGAGAGTACGAAGGAGATCAAAAGCCGCTGGTCAGAGATTTTAATTATGATGCTTACTACTTTCAACGATGAGCAAAACATACGTCTCGCCCTGCAGGCTGGCGCAGAAGGGTATTTGCTCAAATCGTCGTCGGTCAACAATATGGCTGAGCAAATCCGCGCTCTAGGTGCTGGCTCCTCCGTTCTTGATGCAAATGTGCTCAAACAATTAGTAAGCCCAAGTGGCGATGCGCTGGATGAATTAACCGAACGTGAAAACGATATCGCCGAATACATTGCCCAAGGCCTCTCTAACAAAGAAATTGCTGCCCGTTTATTCTTAAGTACGGGTACAGTTCGCAATACGCTCTCCGTCATCCTCGATAAGCTTGAGCTTCGGGACCGTACACAGCTTGCGATATACTACTGGAAACATAAGCCTAAATGACCTATTTTGTTCAGAAAAAAATGAAAAAAAATATTCGTCCATCCTTAAGCTGGGATGGAGAGTATGATTAAAGAGCCATAACTAACTGACGCGGGAATATTTGAAAAAAAAAACAGACGGGACGTACAGGGCGATTTGTACAAATGCGAAATTCTGGTAGTAGAAATGGAAAGTACACACCTTACGTAAACGATTTTTCCACCCTATCCTAATATCCGAACGAGCGCGAGGTTTATCTCGCAATATTAAGATATACGACTACTGAGTATGCAGGCAATCTTAGTAAAAATAATAATGAGAGTTTGGAAGGACCCTAGTTTTCCCGCCTCAGCCTCTAAAAAAAACCTCAGACAACCTAGAGTCAAATTAAACTTGATTCGCTCGTTGGGCGCGTTTTCTTCCGGAGGGGCGCACCCTTTATAATCGTTCTTTTTTTTAAAACTCTCTTGGGCGCGATTTCGTGTGGTTCCTGGTATTTTCTCAACGAGATCTTGGAAATAACAATATCCTCTTCCCTAAACGGATGACATACAGTTAATTACATTTGTCACTATCCTACTTTAAGTGTTCCCTACATACTAGACATAGAATAATTCAAAGAGGGTGTTTGGATGAGAGAGAGAAATCATGATGACTATAAAAAAGAGAAAGCAAAAAAATGGTCATCCTTTTTGGCACTTTTTCAAGCGCTTCATATTGATTAGCTTTCTGTTTGTTGTAGCTATAATCACTACCGCTGTGATCTATTATTTTAGCACGCTCTATACGCCGGGCGAGGAGCAAGAGGGCTATCTTGCGCTAACAAACGGCACTGTATTGCTCGGTGAAGAATTAGAGTCTGTTGAGGGTCTTACTGTTTTGATTCATGACGGGATCATTAGCCATATTGGTGCTACTCTTGATCTACCTGAGTCAGCAACGGTCATGGATTTGGACGGGCAAACGTTAATGCCTGGTTTAATCGACTTGCATGTACACTTGGGAATGCCAGAAATCGAATTAGGACAAGAGCCAAGCCCGCTCGAGATGGTCAGTCTGATCTCAGACTTTTTTCGGTATGCCCCCGATAAAAGGGAAAGCTTATTGAATCACGGCATTACAACTGTACGTAGCGTTGGGGACGAGCATGAATGGATGATGGAATTTCGCCGGCTCATACAGGTTGGAGAACTCGAAGGCCCACGGCTATTTACTTCTGGTTCGTTATTTACTACATTAGAAGGACATCCGATCGCTTCGGTAGGGACGGATCCAGAGTCAGGCGTTGTCCTTTTTCCTGACACGGCTGAAGAAGCGCGCCAAAATGTTCAAGAGCTGGCGAGTGGCAATGAAGGGGTCGATCTCATCAAGGTGGTTCAAGAGAGAGGACACTCACAATTTCCATTACAACCAATCGACACTGATGTGCTGCAAGCGATCGTTTCCGAAGCCAATGCTCACGATATACCTGTGACTGGCCATTGGGGGGCATTAGAAGATTTAGAAGAATTGGTCGAAGCAGGCGTTGATGGATTAGAGCATCTAGGGGCAGGAGCTGTTATTAATGGGTGGCCCAACGAGCTGTTGCAAGCAATGGTTAAAGAGAGCATCTTGTTATCACCAACGCTGATGGTCGAGACGATCAATGCTGATCCTGAATACCAGCAAAGGCTGTTAGAGCGAACAGGGGAATTCCACGCGGCTGGCGGTCAACTGGTCGTTGGTACCGATGCGGGGATGCCAGGCGTTTTCTTCGGACCTAGTATGTATCAGGAGCTTGCTTTGCTTGTTAAAAGCGGGTTAAGTCCACGGGAAGCCTTACAATCAGCAACAAGCCGTGCCGCCCATGCCTTGCAAAGTGATGAGATTGGCGTCATTAAACCGGGGAAAGCAGCTGATTTAATCGTAATTGATGGCGATCCATTACAGCAAATTGAGGATATCCAATATATAACTCACGTTTTTCGAGATGGGCGGCTAGTCATAGAGAATGAAGAGCTACAGTAAGGGTTACTCTGATAGGTGAAGAAGCGACAGCAAGCTCCACCTGCCAGTCTCAGTTTTGCCGAACGAGCCACCGTTCTACGGCTGGAGATCGTTACTTGCTGTGGCAAATGGTTATGTGATAAAATGAAAACGACTTATCAAGAACGGAGGGTTTCCAGTGGGAGGAATAATAACAATTCCAAGTTTTGAACAGTAACTAAATACGTTCAAACGCTCTGCCTGTATTGCAGAGTATACGGGATTGGTCTGCCTATGAATAGGAAACCTTTATTTTACATTATGTAGAAAAAAAGAAGGGGCGAGTCTCCCCTTCTTTTTGTTGTGTTTAAAAAGTAAAATTCGCCAAATGGCCTACCATTAACGAGAAAGCTGATTTTATATGAAAATCGGTTACTTTCCTCGTGCTTAGGCATGTCTTCTTTCCGTTACTCAAACACAGGCAGGGCACCTGTGTTTTTTTATTTCTAAGTAATGGAGGAATCATATGAGTAAGCAAAATAAGCGTCACCGAAAGGTTCGAAAGTTTGTGGCCGGGCCCAATTTTTCTGGTCAGCATCTCATGCATAATAAGCAGGTCATTCATGAATTGGTGGAACGAGCAAGCATAACCGCACGAGACACAGTTTTAGAAATTGGTGCCGGAAAAGGAGCGCTGACGGTTCCGTTAGCAAAAAAAGCGGAGACGGTTTATGCTGTTGAATATGACCCAGATTTCGTTGCTGTATTGGCAAGTAAGACAGCTAAGTACTCTAATGTTCAGATCATCCACAAGGATATAATGAATTATTCTCTACCGAAACACCCTTTTATCGTTGTAGCCAATATACCGTATTCAATTACGACTCCTATCCTGAAAAAGCTGCTTTCCCAGCCAAAGAGCCATTTTCAGAAGGGAATCCTTGTGATCGAAAAAGGAGCAGCAAAACGGTTCACTGCCCATCCAGTGACTAACCCAACGATTTTAAAGTGGAGGATGTGTTCAATCTAGAATGTGTTAGAGAGATCTCGCGTAACAGCTTTTCACCTCCACCAAAAGTGGACTCCACGGCGTTGATAATTCGCAGGAAGGGTAAGCCTAGTGTGAGTTCACAACAGCATCATACTTTTTCAGGATTGGCCGAATACGCGTTAAAATATCCGCACTGGCCAATTTATAATGCTTTGAAGGGGGTCTTTACTGCACCGCAAATGAAGCATTTAGTTAAGGCTTTAAATGTCAATCGCGATACGCCAATTTGTTTACTTACTGAACAACAGTGGGGCATCGTTTTTCGTACGATGATTCAATATGTTGAGCGATTCCGTTGGCCAAAAGCGAGAAAAAGGTAAAACTAGCAAATCGAGCTCCTTTACTTTTCAATCAATAATAAAGGTGATCAAGACAGCATGGTGACAATACCATTGTTATTCCTAACGATATCTCTATTAGATATTTAGCAGCTAGAAAAAAAACAGTGATCATATGGACATCGTCAGGAAGCTGCATGTATCTTGACTTCGATGTGAGAACTATTGGAATATCAAAAGGTTCTCACATCGTTTACATAGTAAAACTAGTGTATACATTGATTTTTCAGATTTCCCCCATTATGTACATTTAACAACAATAAATCGAGTAACATTACGCATTCGCACCTTCTTACGTTAGAGTGGAATCGAACAAAATAGGTAGGGAGGCTACCTGTAAGCGACTGGGGCGGATAAAACTAGTGGGGAAAACAGAGAGATATTGCATTTGGACTCCACTTGACACGAATGCTTGCCAGTATTATGTTTTGGAGGTGAAGCATGCAAGTAAAAGGAATAGAAATGAACACAGGAGGATCGTAATGAAGGCAAACGAAGTTATTTTCAGAATCGCAGTAGAGGACGATCTTGACAGTATTGTACAGATGATTTCCGATGACGATTTGGGTGCTACGAGAGAGCGTTATGAGCAGCCATTACCTGCATGCTACCATCATGCGTTTCAGGCGATTCAAACGGATCCGAACAACGAGCTAGTAGTCGCTTGCTTGGAGAAGCGGGTCGTCGGTGTTTTGCAAATTACGTTCATCCTTATCTTACATACCAAGGGGGATGGAGAGCGACGTTAGAGGCGTTCGTACAGCCTCCTCAGTACGTGGTCAAGGAATAGGAAGTCAGTTGATTCGGTGGGCAATTGAACGAGCAAGAGAACGGGGCTGCCATCTTGTCCAGCTAACGACGGATAAAAAAACGGAAAGAAACATTGCATTTTTATGAACGATTAGGCTTTAAAGCGTCCCACGAAGGAATGAAATTACATCTGAGTAACGAGCGATAACCGCACGGCAAGCTGCAATTGTTAAAGGTCGTATAAACATTGCAGCTTTTTATCAATCATAAGGCGCCGTACAAGCTATTCCTTCAGCTTAATCATAATCCCGTCAAGCTCTTTCGTTAGCTTGCTCAATTCTTTTGATACGTTAAAAGTAGTCTCCGTTTGCTTATGTTGTTTATCAGTGATGAGAGCAATATGCTGTGTACCGTCTACCGACTGTTTTGCAAACGAAGTCACTTCATCCATAGACTGATTAACCCATTCAGACCGTTTCACTAATTTGCGTGTTAATGTAGAGACTTCTTGAATTTGCTCTTTCACGACTTTCGAGGCGGCTAATATTTGGGTAAACTCCGAATGAGAACGGTGGGAGATGTCCAACCCAGCTTCTACTGCATGCTTTACTCGATTCATCGATTCCACCGCGTCATCGGTTTCGTCTACTGTCTGGTGAATTAGACCAGCAATTTGATTTGATGATTCCGAGGACTGTTCCGCAAGTCTTCTGACTTCTTTAGCGACAACTGAAAAGCCTTTCCCTGTTTCTCCGGCGCGAGACGCTTCTATGGCTGCATTTAAAGCAAGTAAATTAGTTTGATCGGCAATTTTTGTAATGACACTGATCGTTTTTTCCATTTCTTGAGAACGTTCTTGAAGAGATTGAATAGCGGCGAAGGAGCTGTCGACATAGTTGTTAATTGCTTGCATTTGCATTCGCAATTGCTCGATTAGTTGCTCTCCATCAGACGCATGCTCGGTAGATTCCTCTGATTGCTGAGCAACTACTTCGGACATTTTAGTAATGCTTCGAATCTCACTATTCATATCAAAAATTTCTTTCATATTTTTTTCAACTTGCTCTAGCTGCTTTTCGGTGCCGCTAGAAATTTGTTCGATGGAAGCCGCTACTTGTGAGCTTGCATCAATAGTTAGCTGGGCATTCTTTGAAAGCAGCTGTGAAACATCAAGGACTTGCTCGGACGTTGAAGACAAACGATTGACTAGCTCTGCCGTAATTCTTCTTCTTTGTTCCTGCTGTTGCCGTCTCAAGTCTGCTTCTATCTTTTTACTTGATAATACCTGCCAGCTTACTGCGCTGGAAGTTAAAATAAGGAAAATAGCATGTAAGAGTAGCATTAATAAGGAATAACTGTGAGCACCAAAAACAGGCTCTGGAAAGAATAAGAAGCCCCCGATATGCTGGACAGCGAAGATAGAGGTCATAATAGAAAGCAGTTTAACATCCTGATAATAGCCCAATGCCGCTACAACCATGAAAATACTAAAATGAAATTCGACCCTGCCACTCCCACCAGAAATGATCGCGATACTAGCAAAGGTTAGTGCAAAAGTTACTAAATAAGGGATGAAAGGATGACTTTTATTCTTGTTGAAGAGAATGTACCCAGCCCCAGTAAATAAGGCAGGTGCTACTAAAAGAAGGTTTAGAACGAGGCCAAATTGCTGCTCGATATGCTCGGTCGAAGCGAAATCACCCATCCCATGCGAGTGATCAAATAAATAATAATATCTTCCTAATACATTAACGATTATTGCCATAATAAAAGCTAGAATGGAAATAAGTAGCATCAAACGATTTTTTTTGACTAATCATCGGTCTATTGGCTCCTGCTATTTCATCATTTATTAATATTGAACATCAATTTTGTTCAAAATACAACAATATTTCATTTTTTTTAGTAATGGATCCATCCAAGGGAAAAATATGAAAAAAATTCGGTATTTCGGTGCTAAGCAGCGCTGCGATTGTTTTGGTAGATAGGCAAAATAGGAACTTAAATTTCCGAGAAATCGAAAAGCCTCGCCGTGATTTCAACGAGACTTACGCATATTCTGTAAAGTGGCTTTTTCTTCACCCGAGTCCAACGGTCATGATGATCGGCTATAGTCTATTAGCCTCGAACGCCCGCGTGAAGATTCGATGACCTAATCACTTTCGGCTATTCAAAAGACATTTAGTGCTTTAGTTCTATATGTCCATTTTGAAAGAGCCCCAATACAATTTCTGCATCCATAATCTAGCGTATAGCCTCTTAACCGTGACGCTTTTTCAATCTCACCGTCCTTGCCTTGTCGCTCTAGCAGAAAAATAAAGGGGCTCCTTACGCTTCGAAGAGGGTTGGGTAATCAGAACTCGGCAAGCCCGAGTTGTATTGTTATGTTCTACTGTCAGAAGGGAGGTGGTGCTTCTTTCGGTATTGCGTTGGTGTACAATGCTTATACCTCCGAAAAAGCTTATCGAAATAGTTGATATTACAAAAGCCGACCGTATCGGCGATATCTGTAATCGATAAGTCACCATCACGGATTAATTCCTCTGCTTTATTGATTCGATACAGATTGACGTACTCTATGAAGGTACGCCCTGTCGCCTTCTTAAATACTCGGCAAAAATGATAGGTACCCATGTTGGCAATAGATGAAACCTTATCGATGGTGAGCTTTTCATGATAGTGCTCATCGATATAGCGCATCACTTTATTTAACATGTGTAAATTTCGCTTATCGGCCTCTCGGCTACGTTTAGGTCGATCATTAGCAAGGTAAAGCCGCCCCATTGCGGTTACCAGTAATATTAAATTTGCTTTGATGACAAGCCCATACCCGGCTTTTTGTTGCTCATACTCACGAATTATTGCTTGAATAGTCTCAGAAAAAATGTGATATTGCTTACTATTTATTCTAAGGACGGGCGGTGGCTCCAAATGGTCAGAGAAATAGGCAGGCGTATCTTGATCTGAAGCATTTGGACTGGCGAGCAAGTGTCTGTTAAAAAGAATTGCATAATAATTCGGAGTCTTGTCTATCGTTTCGCCAGAGTGGATCTGTCTTTCACGAATAAAGAAAATATCGCCTTCGATCGCTTGAAAGGTCTGTCCCTCTATGTGAAACCTGGCTTTCCCTTCCACAATGTAAATAATTTCAAAGATCTGTTCATGCCAATGAGGATTAAATAGCGATAGATGATTGTCCCGCGGCGGCTGATAAATAAAATATGGTAAAGTATTACTGGTTAAAATAGGGAATTCCTCATACCCTCTCAAAACGCCCATAACTTCACTCCATTTTTCACTGTAAAATAACGAAAAAAATAACGAAGCAATCCGATATTCACATATAGATGTAAAGCAAAATCGTGCAAAAACAAAGCAATATCATGCAGAGACAGTATGCTGGCAGACGTTTACTATTAATATAATGGAAGCGCTTTATATAGCAAGGTTAAGCAAAGTGGTGAAGGGAGGCGAAGATAAACACATGACATTGAAGTTAGAAGTGTAATGCCTATTGAGCATTTGAGAAAAAAATTGGGGGGCTGGATCAAGTGGAGCGTATGATGAAAAAAAGGCTGGCTGTTAGGAATTATTTTGACGAGCATATTGATTGTTGTATCTGCATGTTCAACGAGCGAGGGCGGAACTAGCCCGGTCGATGAAGAGCCGTCTGAAACGGAAAGTCAGGAAGCAGGGAACGTGGATGCAGAAGAGCCTGTAACGATAAAAGTGGCCATCGGATGGGATGACGAAATCTTTAACTCCAGGTTTGGCGAAATTGAGGAGAAGCTTGAGAACATTAAGATTGAACGTATTCCGTTCGATACGACATGGAGCAATTTAGAAGAGATCTTTGCATCCGGCACTGTCCCTGACATTGTTGTCAGTATCCACTATGACACAATAAAAGAGCTGCTCGATGCTGAATTACTTTACCCGCTCGATGAGCTGATTAGCAAAAGTGAATTTAACGTAGATGAGCTCAACCCTTCTCTCGTGTCGTATGCCCGCTCCTATGATCCTGACGGAGGATTGGTAGGCATGCCTGATGGTGTCGGCTTCAAGGGCTTGTTCTACAATAAAGAAATCTTTGACCTATTCGGTGTGGACTACCCGAGCGGTGAAATGACTTGGGACGAATTGCTTGAGCTCGCCACGAAAATGACGGGAGAGAGAAACGGTCAACAATACACCGGTTAATCTTTGATGATTCGAGAGTTCCTCTGGATCAGTGGGCTGTGAATCCTGTTGACCCTGAGACAGATGAAGTGTTGTTAATGAAGGAACCGGCTTTTATTAAATATTTTGATTTAATGAGAAAGTATTACAACATTCCCGGGATATTGGATGTTGAAGCAGAAGGACATTTATTTTCACAAGGATTAGCTGCAATGAATGTAGGCTGGTCTGCAACATTACTCGGCGACTGGGGAGAGCTAGAAGGCTTAAAAGAAAGTATTGATATTGCACCTGTTCCAGTCTGGACCGAGGCTGCGGTTCATCCATATTTGACGACGACCCCGATGATGATAATGAAGGACAGTGAGCATATTGATGAGGCGTTTGCTGTCTTGCTGGAATATGTGTCCAAAGAGAACCAGTTGAGAATTTCAAGAATGGCAGGGAGCGGAACTGTGCTACAGGATGAAGATGTTTTGAGCCAATACGGTGCAGATATTCCCGGCTATGAAGGAAAGAATGTAGCCGCTTTTTACGAGCTGCCGGCGGCTACACTTGAACGGCAAAGCCAGTGGGATCGATTGGTTGATTACAAGCTTGAGGAGTTTGCAGAATCCGATCAGGATGTCGTGTCCTTTTTAAGAACGCTTCAAGAAGAGACAGAAACTAAGATTAAAGAAGAAAAAGCAAAGGAAGGGTAGAGCAAAGCGTGGCTGCTCAGCTCTTAAAAAGTAATAGATAGTAGTGAGTCAGGCTTACAAAGGTCAGAGCACAACCAAACCACTAAGACGAACCGGACAACTGCTAGGGCTTATCATAATAAGCTTCCAGCTATTCAGGTGCTTGCCTGCCGCATTAACCGAAGCTCTGCCGGGATGGTGGAAGAGTCATTTCCGGCGGCAGGGCTATCCGATAGGTGCTAGAGTTTATCGTCCGAAATAATTATTCTGCCGGATAGGTAACAGTCGCTTTGCATGGATGATCCTAGATATTGTAGAAGAGAGGGAATCGAAATGAGAATAAAGTTTTTTTCCTTATTTCTTTTTGTGGCCTTGCTGTCCACTGCTGAGTCAAGCACCTATGCCGACAGCGGTAAATTAGACGTTTGGGTTGTCAATTCTTTGAAGAGCGTATATCGAACTAGCACGATACCTCAGGATGCTGACACGAGCATTCAAATTGTGTCAGCCAAAAACGAGTATGAGGGAGCGCAAATTGCTGTGAGGGGCGAGACTTCTTTTGAAATCACAGAGGTCGAATTCTCCGATCTGACTTCTTCGGGACATACGATTGGAGGCGACCATTTCAGCTATCATTTTGTCGAATACGAATTAGCGGATACGGTTCAGCCGAATGCTTTTTTGCCTGAAAAAGTCGGAGAGTTAATTTACCCGCCGTCGGAGTTACCCGATCCGCTCTCCAACGATGCTTCGATACAAGTGGGGGCTAACTCAACCCAGCCCATTTTTGTTACGAGCTATGTCCCAACGGATGCTGTTGCAGGGATATATCAAGGAACGATTACCGTGAAAACGACATTGGGCGATTTTTCCGTTCCTATTCACGTTGAGGTCGCCGATATAGAAATTCCTGAAACCTCGGAATCCAATTTTGTCAATTATCATTGGGCGATGACAAACGGATTCACTTGGGATGGCTTTGCATTCGATGATTCAGCGGAGAAATACGACGTCGGTCATTATTATTACGGTGTAGAAACGTATAGCGATGAATGGTTTGAATTAATGGATGAATTCGCTAAAGTGATGACCGAATACCGCCAAAATATGATTTGGATCCGGACCGATCTGTTACTGGATGCAACGGGAACGAATCTAGCTGCTTTTAAAGAAGGAATACCTGACGACATTGACTGGTCTTTATTTGACAAATATGTACAAACGTTTATCGACAGGGGCATGACTCATTTCGCCAACGTACATTTGATCCATGTATTAAACTATATGCCAGATGACGAAAAGCCAAACAATCCATGGGAAACGATACCAGAATCATTGCCCGTAACCGACGTCTTTTTGGAAAATTACTTAACGGCCCTTCGCGATCATTTGGAAGCGAAAGGATGGCTCGATGAAAATGGCTTCCAATGGTATCAGCATATTCGCGATGAGCCGAGCACTGACAATCATAAAAATTACTGGACGTATATCGCGAAGCAAATCAAACAGGTGACCCCGGAGCTAAAGACGATGGATGCCGATCCTTGGGGAATTCTTATGACGGATGAAACGAAGCCGTATGTGGACGTTTGGGTTCCGTTAACCCCGGCGTTTGAGGAGAAGAAAGAGCAATATCAAGCAGAGCAAGCAGCTGGAAAGGATTTGTGGGCCTATACTTGTGATATTAATCAGCCTCCATGGCTGAACAGGTTTTGGACTCAGCACGTTAACGGGGAGGCTTTTATTTTGGAATCTGAATCAAGGGGGCGTGGAGGGTCATTTACATTGGGCTTGGAATGCATGGTACGTTGGTAGCTATGATGGCGATTCGACGATTGTCTATCCTGATAAGGAGAATATGACGGTTAAAAGTTCGTTGCGCTACGAGGCTCATAGAGACGGGCTTGAGGATTACGAGTTGATGGAGAAGCTCAAACAGTCGAATCCTGAACTGGCCAGAGAGATAGCTGACATGGCTGTGAGTCCAGACGACCCGACAAAATATACGCTTGACCCTGAGTATGTTAAGCAGCTTCACGACTATTTGGTTAAAGCGGCAGCAGGTGAGGAAGTCGGTGAGGTTCCGCAGCCGACGAGTCCGTACCTTGGGCAGGAAACCCCGAGAACGTACATGGCAGACAATACAGATAGCGAAATTAATTATTCGGGTGACTGGTACGCAAGGAACCGGCAATTTGCCTATTCCGGCAGCGTTCATTCTACATCAGATGCTGACGATTTTGTCGAATACGAGTTTTACGGAGAGGGGATTGACGTTGTCGTTGAAAAAAAACGAGGATGCGGGAAAAGTCGCGATCTATCTAAACGACTTGGACCCAGTAAAAGACAATCTGTATGAGAAGGTCCAGCACGATTATTTCACGATTTATCGCATTCGTGACCTTCCAGCAGGGCAACAGCATACGATCAAAATCGTGAATCTGGACAATCGAACGCTGAACTTTGACGGCTTCAGAGTGCACATGTACGAAGGACAGGAGCTTTATGATGCATCCCTCGAAAGCTTGGAAATGATCAATGTTCCGCCGTTTGACTTTCAGCCAAACCAAATGAACTATCAATTTTTGCTGCCTACAACGGTGAACACGATAGCTGTTAAGCCGAAGCTCAAAGATAAAGACGGGACGCTTGAGATTAACGGAAACCCTATTGACAGCGGAGCACAATATACGGTGGATATCCCGACAGGTAAGGGCGAAATTAAGATCCGATCGACTGCAAGCGACGGAAAGACTACAAAGCTTTATACGTTGAGCATATTGAAAGGACATGAAAATGAAGAAGGCGTGAATGTGGCCAGAAGCTATTCCGAAATCACCGCATCGGCTGCGCGTTCAGGTGATCAAGGAGCAACTTACGGGCCTGATAAAATGGTCGACGCAGCTACGGTACAATGTTTGCCAGCTTGCCAGGCTATAACGATACTCATCATTCCCACATGAAATTGCTTTGGAATGGGATGAACCGCAGTCGTTTAATACGCTCGTTTTGTCTACCGTATCAGGCCTACTGCAGGGCATTACTAATATTGATGTTCAAGTTAGTCAGGACGGAGAAAGCTGGGAAACGATCGCCCGAAGAGTTCCATTTAGTTGGAAAAGTAACAGATGATGGAGTAATGGAGCAAGCCTTCGCCGATATTCCAGACGTCAAAGACGTGCGCAATTTAAGGATTCAAATTAATGATGCCTACTATTCGACCTGGAACATGTACGCTGTGTATGAGCTCGAGCTGTATGACCTCCCAGATAACGGCGAGATGGATGGAGAGGTCGGTGTTCCCTCACCAGAGCAGGATATTTCTATTTTCTTTAACAACTACGGAATCAGTGATGACGCTCGCCCAAGCGAGGCGAACTATGATACGGGAGGCTCAAGCTACTCATATCAAGCACTGAAAAACGAGGGCTTGACTCCCGGTGGCCCGATCGCTTTTGACGGCATGAGTTTTAAGTGGCCGGATAGACAGCCGGGAACGCTCGATAATATAGTTAGTGATGGACAAACAATTATGTTTAGTGCAGCTGGGTCAAAACTCGGATTTATTGGCTCTGCAGCACACGGTCCGTCCATAGGTACAGGTACGATTCAATATGAAGACGAAACGGTTGAAGAATTCCAGCTAGGGTTTAGTGATTGGACACTGGGTGGAGGAGCTTCGGAGCCTTCTTTCGATAACGAAATCGTCGCGTCTATGCCTTACCGAAACACTCAAACGGAACAGGAGAATACAGAAACCTACTTGTTTTATACGTCCGTTCCAGTTAAGGAAGGGGTAAAGGTGACAAGTGTCACGCTTCCGGATGCCAACTCAATCGATCGAGGCATTATTCACCTTTTTGCTGTAAGTATTGACGCGGAAACAGACGATAAGGCAAGTATTTTAGCTCTGCAGCAGCATTTGAGAAACGATATCGAATCTGGCGACGTGAAAGGCCCTCTCGTTCACCTTTTAGAAAATAAACTCCGTCAGGTTGAGCATCATTACGACAAGCAAGCACTTCAGCAGGCGTTGAAGCATCTTAACGATTTCGTCAAACACTTGAACAAACCGGGTAATCAGGAATACGCAAGTGAGCAAGCAAGGGAACAGCTTACAACGACAGCAAGCCCTTTAATCGAACGCTGGACAAAGGAGTCATCGTAATAAAGCTGATGACCTTCCCTAGCTCAGACTAGGCATAAGGTCAATCAATCGAGTCATGATCCGATCTGTTTTAGTTAGCTGAAACGATCTTTGTACGAACCGCCCCCGATGTAGGAGAGCGGTTCTTTGATCTGCTGATTTTTAGAAGATATTGTGGCGTGAGTAAATTTATTAGTCCGCTGTCTTTGCTAGAAGAAAGAGCCGGAACATACACGTATTTCAAACGCTCGTAAGGTAGTAATTGTTTCTCTCACCCTAGTTTTTCTTTGCTGAAGTTAGCAGGAAAGAATGATAAGGAGACTGTGCTGAGCCAGCATTCAACGCCCCATCTTTTTGATACAGAAGTGACAAAATAGTGGTAGATGCTGAAAACAATTAACAGGGGAAGTCTTTATCCGGACATTTCCTTGAGTTAAAAGCTTAAAGTCCTGTGACGTGAATGATTCATTATTTTGCTTTAGTTATCGTATATAACTTTATTAACTTTGGCACTTGCATAAATGTTATAAACTTTGACTTGAAGCTTATTTTTTGAAAAAGGGAGGATTTCATTTGAACAAATTCATTTCAATCAAGGGTGCACGAGAAAACAATTTAAAAAAATGTATCGCTAGAAATTCCGAAGCATCAGTTAGTTGTTTTGACTGGTCCTTCAGGATCGGGGAAGTCAACGCTTGCAATGGATATTTTGCAACGGGAATGCCAAAGGCAATATATGGAGTCTAACGGCACGGTTACGGATGGGATGAGTAAACCACAAGTAGATTCAATTGTCGGACTGTCGCCATCGATCAGCGTTGGTCAGCACGTTACGAATCGGAATCCACGCTCCACCGTCGGTACGGTTACGGATATGTATACGTATTTGCGGCTCATCTATGAAAAGCTGGGTGAACGGACTTGCCGTAGATGCCGAACAAGTTTCGTGCCTTCGCTTGACCAAAAATCGAAGGAAGCTTCAAATTTCTGGAGTGAGGAGTCATCGGGGGAAGGCGAATTCGTCTACTGTCCTAGCTGTCAATACGGGATGGAGCGGCTAACAAGATCTCATTTTTCCTTTAATAAGCCGGAAGGGGCATGCGAAACGTGTGACGGACTGGGGAATGTTGTCGAAATTAACGCGCCTTCGGTATTTAATGAGGAGTTAAGCCTGCTCGACGGTGCAGTAACGATTTGGTATGAATCGTACATGCAATATCAGGTCAGTATTTTAAAGGGTGCGGGTGAGTATTATCAGATGGAGATGGATCCTCATCTCCCGTTAAAGGATTACAGTGATGCTCAGCGCGCTTTATTGTATTACGGTGTAGAAAGCGAAGCCTTTTCCGCTCACTTCCCAACTGTCAAGCCTCCAAAAAGTGTTGGGAAAGGAAAGTTTGAAGGGGTACTTACTGGAATGTGGCGGAGGTATAAGGAGAAAGAAGGAGACTCGGGGGAAGCCGCTTATTTCTTTAAGGAAATCTGTCCTGCCTGTCATGGACAACGACTCAAGGAAGAAAGTCGGCTTGTCAAGGTGGCAGGAGCGAGCATTACTGAAATCTCGCAGTCCTCTTTAAAAGAAATGCTCGATTGGCTAAAGGGGCTCGAAGGGAAGCTTTTAGCGGAAGGAGAAACGTTAATCGAAACCTTCCTTCATGATTTAATCACAAAAGTGGGAAGAATTATTGATGTCGGCTTAGGATATTTGTCGATGGACAGGCAATCTGTCTCCTTGTCAGGGGGCGAGTCCCAGCGCTTACGATTAGCTCTATTCTTGGATCCGGATTAACAGGCGTACTTTATATTCTTGATGAGCCAACGGCAGGGCTGCACCCGAAGGATACAAAGGGTCTTGTAAAAGTCATGAAGCAGCTCCGCGATCTAGGCAATACGGTTCTTGTTATTGAGCACGACACTAGTGTGATGCAAGAGGCTGATCATGTCATTGACATGGGGCCCGGCGCTGGTCATTTTGGCGGGCATATCGTTGGACAAGGCAGTTTAGCTGACTTAACAGAGCAAGAGTATTCAGTGACAGGTGCCTACCTTAGGGAGGCAGGCCCTATTGACAGAAGCCGTCGGAAAGGAACCGGACAGCATTTAACGATTCATAATGCTTATCAATATAATTTGAAGCATGTTACAGTCTCATTTCCACTAGGCTGCTTCATTTCAGTTACTGGCGTTTCAGGCTCCGGAAAATCGACGTTGTTATATGATGTGCTAGCTACTGGAATGAATGGTGGTGGACCCAATTACGGCTACGAAAAAATAACGGGGATTGAAGAGGTGAAAAAGATGATAACGGTTGACCAATCGCCACTTAGCCGTATGCAACGCTCCAATATTGCAACTTCTACAGATGTATTTACCTTGATCAGGACTTTGTTTTCCAAATTACCGGGAGCAAAGCAAAACAAATTAACGGCGAAGGATTTCTCTTTTAATTCGCCTGGGGGAAGATGTGAAAACTGTCAAGGGCTCGGGCTCGTTTCTGTAGATATGCACTTTTTACCCGATTTGGAAGTGCGCTGTCCGGTATGTCACGGAAGAAGGTTTAACGATGACATTTTGTCGGTTACTTACAAAGAACAATCAATTTCCGACATTCTCGATATGAGTATTGAAGAGAGCCTGCCATTGTTTGACGAGCAAAAGAAAATAGCGAACGTTATTCAACTGCTTTGTGAAGTTGGCCTCGGCTATTTACAGTGGGGACAATCTGTCACAACACTATCCGGAGGGGAAGGGCAGCGTCTGAAATTGGCAAAGGAGCTAAGTAAGCCGAAGTCAGCACATACGCTCTATATACTAGACGAGCCTTCGACGGGCTTGCACCCGAGTGATGTGAAAAAGCTGCTACTACTATTAAACAGGCTAGTGGACGCTGGAAATACCGTGATCGTCGTCGAGCACAATAGCGAAATCATCCTCGATTCAGATTGGGTTATTGATATTGGACCAGACGGCGGAGAAGAGGGAGGGGAAGTGATCGCAGCAGGAACACCGGAAGATGTTGCGGCAACCCCTGCCTCCTATACGGGACGGTTTTTAGCATAAATTAAGAAAGGGAGCGAGTATCCGCTCCCTTTTAATCTAATAAGCGGTTATTTTCATCGACAGACATCAGTTTAGGGGCTGATCTCCGGATTGAAACGTACCGGTTCCACGGCAAACACTGCATTGGTATTGCCAGCCTTCATCGTCAGCTTGCATACCTGATCCGTTACAGGCCTTGCATGTCGCGCCTTTGTCCACCATCGGTATTCCTCCTTCCGTTGAATTTTTTATGAGCGATTATGTGCTATGCTTTTGGCGTTTTTTTTGACCCAGTTGATCATACCCCCCTCAAGCATAATTTCTACTTGGCGATTCGAAAGAGCATGCCTCACCTTGATGTCGTTCTGTGTTCCTTTTATGCTAATCGTAAATTCATGGCCTTGCTTGATTTTCGTCCTTAATTGAGAAAATTGAAGAAAGTCGCTTGGTTTAACTTGTCATAATCTTCTGGGTGAGCAAAGGTTAACGGCAATACCCCAAAGTTAATCAGGTTTTGCCAATGAATACGAGCGAAGTCCTTAACTAAAGCAACACGTAAGCCTAAATATCTTGGGGCGAGAGCAGCGTGCTCTCGACTCGAACCTTGTCCATAGTTGAATCCGCCAACAATCGCGTGTCCACCGTGGGCTAAACTTTCCTTTCCACGCTGGAAATACGTATCGTCAATTATTTCGAAGGCAAACTTGCTAATCTCGGGAAGGTTACTTCGATAAGGAAGGACTCGTGCTCCTCCCGCAAGGATTTCATCGGTCGAAATATTGTCACCCATTTTTAACAAAATGGGGATTTCTAATTGATCGGGCATTTCATCCATATTAGGGATCGATGCTATATTTGGCCCTTTTTGTAGCTCGATAGCTTTTGCTTCGTTAAAGGGTAGAGGTGCTTCTAATAAGTGGACGTCAATTGTCGGCTTTTTTGGAGCTTTGACGTCCGGGTACGGGAAGTCCACTGTTCGTGGATCCGTTATTTCCCCCGTTAACGCCGAGACTGCAGCTGTTTCAGGGCTGCATAAATAGACGCTGTCTTCTTTCGTTCCTGAACGTCCGGGGAAATTACGAGGCGTCGTTCGTAAACTATTACGCCCTGTTGCCGGAGCCTGCCCCATTCCGATACAGCCGTTGCAGCCTGCTTGGTGCAGGCGCGCTCCTGCTTGAAGAAGACTCGAAATGTGGCTTTCCTGCACTAAATCGGTTAATAATTGCCTTGAGGTTGGATTAATGTCAAACGATAGTCCTTTTGCAACCTGTTTTCCTTTTACGATTTGCGCAGCAACTGCGAAATCGCGATAGCCTGGATTGGCTGAAGAGCGATATAGGTTGGTAAATTGGTGTTCCAGCTTCTTCTGACACCGGGACGACATTACCGGGACTCGATGGTTTGGCGATTAACGGTTCGACTTCAGATAAGTTAATTTCCTCATCAAGATCGTACGTGGCTCCTTGATCTGCTAATAATTCGAGCCAATCCTCTTCGCGATCCTGCTCCTTTAAAAAGCGCTTGATTTCTTTATCAGATGGAAAAACAGTGCCAGTTGCCCCTAATTCGGCACCCATGTTTGCGATGACGTGACGGTCCATAGCACTTAACGTTTGAACGCCGGGTCCATAATACTCGATCACTTTACCGACACCACCTTTGACATCATACCTGCGCAACAGTTCCAAAATGACGTCTTTGGCGCTAACCCACTCGGACAGCTCGCCGGTTAACTTAATTCCCCAAACGAGGGGCATTTTCACATAAAAAGCTCGCCAGCAATCGCTAAAGCAACGTCCATACCGCCCGCTCCCATCGCCAGCATGCCCATACAACCGTTCGCACACGTGTGGCTGTCGGAGCCGAGCAATGTTTTCCCTGGCTTAGCCAATCTCTGCATATGAACGGGGTGCTGACGCCGTTGCCGGGGCGGCTATAATAAAGGCCAAAGCGGCGAGAGGCACTTTGCAAAAATAAATGATCATCAGGATTTTTGCTGTCGACCTGAATCAAATTATGATCGACATATTGAGCCGAGGCCTCTGTTTTTACGCGCTCCACTCCCATCGCTTCCAGTTCCAGCATGACCATTGTTCCTGTGGCATCCTGGGTTAACGTTTGGTCAATTTTTAACCCGATTTCTGCCCCTGGGACCATTTCGCCAGAAATAAGGTGATCCTTGATCAGCTTCTGGGTTATATTTAATGACATGTCGACTACCTCCTGGATGTACCCGTATTGTTCCTTTACTAAGTTTTCTGCCGTCAGAAACTATACGTAAAAACGATGGCGTTCAACAAGTGATACCGCCATCGTCCAGAACCTATTAATGAGTCGTATTGTTATTTGGCATTTGCGGTTGACCTTGAGCCGGCGCGAAACTGTTGAGCATTTGCTGCATATCCTGCTGCGGAAGCTGAGGAACCTGGTAATATTGATGCTTGTTTGGTAAATTGAAATTTCGTAAGCCATCTCAATACAGTTAGGGATAGAATCTGCGAGCACTCGGCGAACGACTGGATTGGTCGTTTCTAATGCCGCCGTCGTTTTCATCGTCGCCCCTGATTTTACCGCTCCTAGCATCCAGCTTGAAACATGTTCATCCGTAATTTCGGCGACGGACTGCAGTGGTTTTTTTTGGTTGAGACGGTTTGAGACCGTAGACAAAATCGTTTCCTTGCGTCATCTTATAGCTTTGCGTCGGTATAGACGGATCCTGGCCAGACATGAAGCAGTCAACCGTCGTGTTGTATTCTTGTTGCATGAACTGGTACTGACGATTGAGAATATCCTGTAATTCGGGGTCCTGAACGTGCTGGCGTAATAGCGTATAAGTGTTCATCGCACCTATTGCCCCTGATAGCACTTCATGCACGTCAAATACTTCATGTCCTCCGTGATTCATTTGTTGAGGCACAGCCCCTGTTTGCATATTTTGATGGGTTTGACCTTGTTGGTGGGTCATCAACACTTCCTCCTATTGTTTTATGGTATCGTTCGAAATTAGTATGTTTTAAGAAACAAGGATTATTCATTGCATTCAATATTTTTATTAGACAAACTCGCATCTGAAAAAAAAGTGAGGCCTGTGAGTGAGGCAGGAAAGGTGTACGTCCTCGCTCTGTATAGGTTGGAAAGGTTAGTAATGCGAATATCGGATGGGAATCTGGAGCTAGGTCTTCATTAAGGCTATGATGACGATCAGTAAAAAAATAGACAATCGTTTTCCGCAAGCAACGGCGCTGCGAGAAATCTAAACAAGGGCGCAAGCCGCTTTTGATAGTACACAGAAGTGTTAGGAGAAATTGGCGCTGATCTTACTTTAACTCCTTTTAAAGCACCTAGGCTGAGCATAGTGAGCATGGCCCTTTAGGAAGTCAAATAGGTAAGTCTATCGAATAATCCCTAATCGCATTCCCACTGCCACTGCTTGAGCTCGATGGCTTACGTTTAATTTTTTTCAATACTTGGCTAATGTAATCTCTAGCTGTATACTCGCTAATCGACATCGCGACAGCCATTTCTTTAATCAGATAACCGTTAGCAAGGTGCTGGAGCGCCTCACTTTCTCTCCTGCTTAACACATTCGTTTTAAACGTAGCTATAAGAGATTTATTGAAATAATCGGTTAAATACGTCAAATAGTTTTTTTACAAAGGAGCGTTTTCCTTGAAATTGGTCGAGTAATACAAAGCCAACGATGCTACGCCAATGGCTAATCGGAACAATGGCAAGCGACGTTTCAAAATTTTCTAGATACTTTTCTGGAAAAGAGGACAGTATGTATTCGAGTGGGATGAAATTTGGCTGGTTTCTTGTCAGTGCAGAATATAAAGGCAGGATCGGACGAACATCTTCTTTAATGTCATCCAGCGGGAACAGTTCGTTATTTTCAATTAAAATATAGCCTTCGCCAAAGTGACTTAATGGCGAATAAGTGAACAAAAACGCTCGTTCAAAGGGGAAAAAAACGAATCGAGCCTTCCATCATTAATTCTGCTTTCCTTCTGACATCTGAAACGGCTGCTATTTTTTTTCATATAATCGAAGGCAGCGTGATCGTACATTCTTCATTCCCCCCCCTACATTTTACGTGGTTTATCATCCGTTTCTTTCATCTTACAATAGGAATTAGGCACTTACAATTGATAATTAGTCCAGATTAAACGCGTACTTTAGGCATTCGCCCGAGATTTAAAGTGGTTAAACATACTATACGAGGAGGAAAGGGAATGGAAAAAGAACGATGTTAACGACGAGTCAAAGAGGTATTATGGAGCAGACGCTGCCATTTAAGTTGTATCAAAAAGCAAAACGGTTAGGGGTATGGAATCCAGCTGAGTTCGATTTTACTCAGGATACCGTGGATTGGCAGAGCTTTACTCAGAAACAAAAGGATGAGATTTTGATGCTTATTGCTCAGTTTCAAGGAGGAGAAGAGGCCGTCACAAGAGATTTATTGCCTTTGATGATGGTCATTGCCAAGCAAGGCCTTCTGGAGGAGGAGATGTTTTTAACGACGTTTTTGTTTGAAGAAGCAAAGCATACAGAGTTTTTCAGGCTCGTTTTGAATGCAATTGGTGAGACAGGGGATCTGTCACGCTATCATTCGAAAACCTACGATACGATTTTTAATGACATCCTTCCGAATGCTATGGAACGTCTGCTCGATGATCATTCACCGGAGGCGCTCGCTGAGGCGTCTACTGTTTATAATATGTTTGTAGAAGGCGTACTCGCGGAAACAGGCTACTATTCATTTTATCAAATGTTGGAGCAGACAGGGACAATGCCGGCATTATTGAAAGGGATTGACTACTTGAAAAGAGATGAGTCACGCCATATTGCGTACGGGACTTTCTTATTGCAGCGTTTAATAAGTGAAGAGCCGCATATTTATAATATCATCGAGAAAAAAAATGGAACAGCTGACGCCGCTTGCCTATAAGCTTTATTTTGACGATGAGGAACTACAGGAGCACAATCCAAATGAGGCCGATGATACGAAAAGCTTCATGGAACGGCAGCTCACGAATCGAATGGACATTCTGAAAAGGGCACGTGGAAAAAGCATTGAAGAGATTTATAATCAGGATGTCGATATAGAAATTAGCTAGCCGCCCGTTTGGAGTTGTATGTTATTAAACCTAACCTAATCTAATGTATGCTGGATTACTGCACTTTGGATCATTATTGAATGAAGTGTAAATATCATAGCTCTTTCATCATTTGAGCTTCGTCAATAAACAAAAATGCCGGACAGCTCAGAAGAATGCTGTCTGGCATTTTTACCCGCATGTACGGACAGAACCCCACCTTGCACGGTTCATTACTTTTTTGAAGATGGGATAACTGTCCGAAGGTTATCGGTTGTTTCATTAACGGCTAGTTGGAGTGAAGGAATCATTTAAAGTAAAGGCCGATTATTTAATTGCAATTAAATATAACACAATGATTATTGGGACCAACCACGCAGATGGTTCGTTTGGAGATACAGGTATTTCCATACCAATTGCTTATTGTATCGATAAAGATGGTTCAGTTGTTTTTATATCAGATAATGATGTTCGAACAAGATTATTAAATTTTGAAACCAAACAAGTGTCAGTTCTAAGCGATAGTTTAATTCTCCAAGATTAGATAATATAATTGCCCTTAAACCCTAATCAAACTTTATTTCAAAGCTACAAACGAATGTTTTACTTATCGGTCAGTCATTGCGCCTTCTATTACTTTCTTTCATCAAAATCTACGCAAAGGTATATTCCGTATTCATTTTGCAAGTATTCCTTTGCTCCGCGAGGGCTTTCTGGATTCTCGTTTGTTATCCGAGATCGTTCCATGCTTTCTCCTCTCCTCGCTAAAGCAATCAATTCTTTAATGTTGTTAGAAAAAGCTCTGCCCGCTCTTTTCGTTTGGGCAGGAGCTCCTTCTGCTTTGTCGAGACAACAATATTTATTGCTGCTGAGAATCGTTTTCTTCAGCAAAGGTTTGCAGTAGCGCTTTCGCAAAGCTCTGTTGTTCTTGTTTCGACGCCTTCTTACCTAAAAATTGAAGCTGGAACGAATGCTGAAAACAGCTTCCAAGTAACATGCTTGCGAGCGTAGTAGGCTGTAGCGTGTGAGGGAGCCGCTCTAACAGCTGTTCCTCTGCCAGGTAGTTCGCGACCGCTTCATTCGCACGGTGAGGGCCTATATTGCGTTTTTTTAAAATTTTCCCGATGCCGGCCAGTAAGCCAGGCTCTGAAAAAAATCGCTGCCATTAATGGCATGGCGTTGTAATAATCGGTGAGAGCAGCGAGCAAGACCTCCTCTAGGTTTTGCTTGACTGTTCGAGTTCCCACCCGGCTTGAAAGCGAGCTGAGCACAGGCATTAAATTAGGCAACTGTCCGCGAAGGACATGGATAAAAAGATCTTCCTTGTTTTGAAAATTATTGTACAATGACCCTTCAGAACAGTTCGCCAACCGGGCAATTTCCTTTGTTGTCGAATGTGCCAAGCCTTTTGTGCGCATAATTTCTTCTGCAGCAGCGATAATTCTTTGTTTTAAGTCCAAATTCATTCAACCTCTCGTTCTTGACAGATAATAAAAGTCGCTTTATACTTCTCATTATGAGTGAGTACACACTCAATAGTCAAGTGTCAAAAACTTCCAGCTGAATGAAGCGTGTTTATATCGCAGTGGATTTTATGTTTGACTTCACTTGAGTGAGTACACACTCAAAAAAAGGAGGGATTATGATGAAAGCTCAGAACTTAGAGAATCATGCCAGACTCGTACCACCATTTCATTTCTTTCTTGTACCTTTAAGCTTACTTACGTTTATCACTTCTATCGTCCATCTGATTTACTCTGTTGGAAGAGAGGGACTGGTTTCGTCGATCATTATTTCTGTCCTTTCTTTTGCTATTGTACTGACGGTTTTTTTTCCTGCGAAGCTTCGTATGTAAGGTTCAGGATCGAGTGATACGAGCAGAGGAAAATTTTCGCCACTTCATCTTAACCGGTAAGCCGCTTGATTCGCGATTGGACATGAAGCAAATCATTGCCTTACGTTTTGCGGAGGACGATGAATTTCCTGAGTTGTGTCAAAAGGCACTGTCAGAAAACTTTCCCCTGAAAATATAAAAAAAAGGGCATAAAGAACTGGCGCGCGGACTATTATCGTGTATAGCTAAAGAAAGGGGCTAGATGACAGATTGGAAAAGAAAGGTGTAAACGAATTTTTACAGAAGAGAAGTCGTTAGAAGCTATAAGGCGTGTGATTGAGTCTTACATTGATTGTGAGTGGAAGGACGTATGGAAACAAAATCAGTCAGAGCTCATGGACGTTCATAAAAAAATCAGGAGATCGAGCATACGGAATATATTGCTTTAATTTGTTCAAACCTTTGCAGGAACGGCTTGAGCAAGCTGAAATTCTTCCAAAGCCTATGCTGCCAGGTTCATTTAGCCAATCCGTTGAGCAGTGGGGGAGCTGGGAGAATCGTGAAAGAAGATTTTGGAGTTTGCTTGAGAGGAAGGATGGCAAACGATTAGGAGCAATCATTACACGGTTTTATCATGACCACACGCGGCTGCGGCTTCCAAAAAAACCTGACATAATCGCATTAACTGAGGTAGATGAAGAAGCGATCAAGAAGCATTTACTTAGGATTAGCGCTCAGTAATGCCCCATAAAAAAGGTACCTGTCCGTTTCCTCGATTGGTTTGACTACCTATCAGTAGGGGAGGGAGCCCCATTATTTAGATAAGTTAACGCGATGAAAGCGTAATCGATGAATGGAGTAAATACTATTGAGGAAGATGAACGAGTAGCTGAAGGGGGAGAGAAATGATTAATATTTGGCAGGCCATTTTTGAATTTATTCTCTTCATGGCAGTAGGGATGTCTAGTGTGATTTGTCTGACTGCCTATGTCCAAAGGTGAAGAACGGGGCATACGATTTTAATTAGATCACTTGGAACGGGAGGAAGAAGATGGGGATAGCGTTTATTAAGACTTCGGTTGTTTATTTTGTTATAGGGGTAGGCTTTGGACTTTATATAGGAATTGCTAATCAGTTTCAGTTTGCATCCGCTCATGCTCATATTAATTTACTCGGATGGGTTTCATCCGCAATTGCTGGTCTTGTCTATTTACAAGTACCAAGGCTCGGTTCAACCAAGCTGGCTAAAGCCCATTTCTGGCTTTATTTTGTTGGAGTTCCCATACTGACAGGAGCTATGGTATTATTTGGATTAGGAATGCACAATGTTGGCGGTCCGCTCAGTGGAGTTGGCGGAATTCTTATCGTAGTCAGCGTGCTATTGTTTGCGATAAATGTGTTCGTTCATTTGACTCCGTCCGCTGTTCGCTCGAAGTAACCGTCGGGGCTTTGAAAGCCCTCGGATTAAACGGTATTAAAGCTCAACGGGTCATCAGATGCTTTCGTCCTGTAAGAGTTTTGTCCTAAGGGAAGAGCGGTCATAAATTTTTAAAAAAGGAGAGATTTATGTGATAACGTTAAAAACGTTCGACAATGTGTCTGTATTTAAAAAGGAAGTCTCTCCTTTTTTAGAACAAAATGAGATTGAGAATAATTTAGTCTTAGGTGTGTTGAACTCATTAAACGAAGAAGATGGAGAGCCTCCGATCTTTATGGCGATTGCCTATCGGGGAGAAGAGCTCGTGTTGACTTTTCTGCAAACCCACCCGTCCCAAATCATTGTCTCAAAGCTAGTCAGCCTGTCTGTAGAAGAAATCAAGAGCCTGAGTATCGATTTATATGAGCAATACCCAGCACTTCCAGGTTTTATCGGAGAAAGGGCATTGACCTTGGAGCTTGCAAGGCAGATTGCCGATAAACAAGGTTCTGAGGCGAGAATACACATGAACCAAAGAATTTATCGATTAAACAAAGTAAAAAAAAGAAATCGTCACAAACGGAAAACTAAAAAAGCTAGATATGAATGATTTGGAAACAATCGCCGAATGGGTATTTCGAATAAGCATAGATATAAACGAACCGCTCCAATCGAAAGGAGAGGCGAGAAAAAAGCTGAAGAGACGATATCGAAAGGAAGAATGTACGGTTGGGAGCTCGACGGAGACCTTGTATCGATGGCAAATGCTTCTCGACCTACTGCTCATAATATTACGATAAACTATGTATATACTCCGGATAAGGAAAGAAAAAAGGGCTACGCCACGGATTGCGTTGCAGCCCTCTCTCAGCTCATGCTTGACAGCGGCTATCGTACGACAAGCTATATACCGACCTTGATAATCCAACGTCAAATAAAATTTATAAAGAAATCGGTTATGTGGAGGTAATCGATTCCGTTTCTGTCAGGGTTAAGGCTGAGCGGGAATGAAAATTGTCCTCCTATTGATTGGGAAGATTACCTCGTGCATTAAGTAAGCAAAAGCCTATTTCACCCATCGCTCCCTCATTGCTTTAAGGAATGAGGGTATAGCGCGCATTCAGAAGCCATAAACTTAACATTATCCTAAAAGTCTCCGGAGCTCTGTAAGTGTCTAGAAATCCGGGAGAGAGCTAGCGAGTGAATCGAGCTGTTATGACTCCCGATTTACTCGCTAGCTTCTTGTAGAGAAACCTAACAGTCCTACCTCTAGAATGATGCAGTTCTCGCAACTATTTATAATTTCTTTCAATCGTAAACTTTGAACGATCTCCTCGAAAGTACCCTTTTGAATATTCGATCGGTTCTTGATCGATATTGTAAGTAACTGTTTCTAAAGCAAATACAGGTGCGCCTTCCGGGATATTTAAATTTTTACTTACTTCTTCATTGGCCAAAACAGGCTCAATCTCTTCAATTGTTCGAAGAATTTTCACGTGATATTTTTTTTGAAGCAACTGAAATAAGGAGCCTTGACAATCCTCTTTGTCATTAATTAAGCCTGGAGCAAACTGCCAAGGAATATGAGATGTTTCATATTGTAATGGTTCTTCATTGGCATATCGAATTCTTGTTAATTGATTGACGGATCGTTAACTGAAATGTTCAGCTTCTTTGACAGCCTTTCGTCTGCAGGTACTACTTGCAAATGAACGACTTCTGTAGTTGGTTGATAGCCTTGTTCAAGCATTTGATTCGTAAACCCTTTTTCTGTCGTCGTTAAAGATTGTAGGATTTTCGGTCTCGAAACAAATGTCCCTTTTCCTTGTACTTTGTAAATTTTCCCTTCCATGACTAGCTGTTGTAAGGCAATTCGCACCGTTGTTCTACTTACTTCGTATTTGTTACAAAGCTCCATCTCTGTCGGGAGCTTGTCGCCTACCTTATATTCATTTGATTGTATTTTTTCGATGATTTTATTTTTAACTACGTTATATAAGGATGCTTCTGTACTTGATTCTTTCAATGGTATGTTCCCCTTTTACAAAAATTTGTTGTAACAACGCCATATTCCTCTTTGTCCTTAACAATAGCACAATTTTTTATAATATTCTATTAGTATGAGCAAGTAGGCAGTTGAGGAACAATAGCAGTCCGGAAATAGTCGATGAGAAAAGCTTTGAACAGTCGTATTTAAGAGAGTAATAAAATCGTTGACAATTTGTTATATCAAATATAAAATCATAATAACAAATATTTATTATCAAGTACAAATTCAGCAATTTGTATTTGAATGAGGGGTGAGCGGTTTGCCTAAAATATTGGGTGTTGATGGTGGTGGGAGTAAGACTTATACCGTTATTTGTGATGAGAAGGGAAATCGGCTTTCAACGGGACTTAGTGGTTGCGGTAACTACCAGACGATTGGAATTGATAACGCTGTTGCTAACATTAAAGAGTCAATTGAAAAGGCTTTATCAGATGCGAGCTTAACGTATAGCGATATCGATTTTGTCCAATACGGCTTGGCGGGCGCCGACCGTCCTAAAGACTTTTCTATTATTCGAAAGGGCTTGCAGGTGCTTCCTTTTCAAAGCTGGGATGTTGTTTGCGACACGATGGAAGGTTTGAGGATTGGAGCAAAAGACAATACAGGTGTTGTCCTTATTTGTGGGGCGGGTACAAATGCTGCTGGCAGAAATAAAGGCGGCGACGTTGTGCAAACCGGTGGATTCGGTTACTTATATGGAGATTGGGCGGGAGGCGAGCAAATGGCAACGGAAACGTTTCGAGCAGCCGTCCGATCGTGGGAGCGTCGCGAAATCCCGTCGATTTTAACAGAACGAGTTCCAGAGTTTTTCCAATATGAAGGAATGGAAGCGTTAATTAACGACTTCTTAGATCATGAGCGCTCGACGGTTCCGTTTGACCTAACCCTTTTATTGCATGAAGCTGCGGATTCAGGGGACCAATTGTCCATCTCCATAATGGAAAAGACAGGGCGGGAGCTAGGGAAAGCAGCGCTATCAGTCATAAGGAGATTAGGAGGTTTTGGAGAAACGGTTCCGATCGTATTAACGGGAAGTGTGCTGCAAAAAGGGAGAAATGAACATCTACTCCAAGCTCTCCGAGATGAACTCATGAGTGAGAATATGACGTTTGAATTTATTATCCCGGTGCTTGAGCCAGTTTATGGTGCGCTCCTATTAGGTATGGATCGCTTGAAGCTAACCGTAACCGATGACATCTATACGAAATTCAGTAAGTACGGAGGCGTGACAAAATGAAAAATGGTTTGAAGCTAGCAGTCATTGGCGGTGGGTCTTCCTATACACCGGAGTTGATCGAAGGCATTATTAAAAACTATCAAGAACTGCCTGTGAATGAATTATATTTAGTCGATATCCCTGAAGGGAGGAGAAATTAAACATCGTTGGTGGGTTAGCGCAACGAATGATAGGTGAAGCTAAGGTACCTATCAAGCTTCGGTTAACGACCAATAGGAGAGAAGCGATCAAGGATGCCGACTTTGTTACAACCCAAATACGAGTTGGAATGCTTGAGGCGAGGGGAAGAGATGAAAGAATTCCGTTAAAATACCAGCGGATTGGCCAGGAAACGACTGCGCCGGAGGATTCGCCAAGGCATTAAGAACTGTACCGGTCATTTTGGACATTTGTAAGGATATCGAAGAATTGGCACCAGATGCGTTCCTATTAAATTTCACCAATCCAGCAGGTGTCATTACCGAAGCGGTTTTAAAGCATACGAACGTAAAAACGATCGGTTTATGTAACCTCCCGATCGGAACAAAAATGCAAATAGCTGACTGGTACGATGTCAGTGTTGACCGTGTCGATATTGAAATGGTCGGTATTAACCATCTTAACTGGACGACAAAAATCGTTGTGAACGAAGTAGATGTGACAAAGGATGTGTTGTCTCAAGTTAATAACAGCGGTCTTCAAGTGAATAATATCCCTGACTTTGGCTGGGACGCATCATTTCTAGAAGCCTTAGGCGCCTTGCCTTGTGCTTACCATCGTTACTACTATATGCAGGATGAGATGCTCCGCGATCAGCTGGATAAGCTTGATACGGAAGGGACACGAGCTGACCAAGTTAAAGGGGTCGAAGCGCTATTATTTGAGAAATACAAGGATCTTAACCTGAAAGAAAAGCCGAAGGAATTAGAAAAGCGCGGCGGGGCATATTACTCGGAAGCTGCGATTCAGCTCATTTGTTCTATTTATAACAACAAGAAGGATACGCACATCGTTAACGTCCGAAATAATGGCATCATTAAGGAGCTTCCGGATGACGTCTCTGTTGAGGTGAATTGCTTAGTTGATTCCGAAGGGGCACATCCGATTCAAATTCAATCCGAATTGTCTCCGCAAATGAAAGGTCTGCTCCAAGTCGTTAAAGCCTTTGAAGAGATAACAGTAGAGACGGCAATAAATGGAGATTACGAGCTTGCGATCCAAGCATTAACTATTCATCCGCTCGTAGGCGATATAGAGGCAGCCAAAAAAATCGTAGACGATATTTTAGTACAGAATGAAGAGTATCTGCCGCAATTTAGGCGGAAAAGGGGGTGAGCGTTTAGCTGACGGATAAAAAAACGCAGCGTTTCATTGATGATGCTGTATAAGTAAGGCTTCCGATCATGAGAGGAAGCTAGTTAGATATGAAAACGTAACCATAGTAAATCTATTAATGAGGTGAAACAATGAAAAAGGGGTTATATCTATTACTTACGTCTTTACTCGTGTTGGCTGCCTGTAATGACAATACAGACGAAGGTGGTTCATCAGGAGAAAAAGTTGAATTAACGCTTTGGGACTTTGGTAGTACAGGCTATGAAGAGTTAATTGAGGAATATGAGACTTTAAATGAAAACGTCACGATCAAAGTACAAAATGCTGAGCTTGCCGATCACCATAATAACTTATTCACAACCATTTCTGCAGGAAGTGGTGCTCCAGATATTGCATTAATCGAGTTAGGATTTATTGAAGAATATAAGGCGGCATCTGATCAATTTTATAATTTAAATGATTACGGTGCTCAGGAAATTAAAGATGACTATCTCGACTGGAAATGGGAGGTCGCTGAGATGGCTGATCAAGACTTTGTTATCGGGCTTCCTACTGATATCGGACCTTCGGCAATGATGTATCGAGTCGATGTATTTGAAGAAGCTGGTTTACCTACTGAACCTGAGGAAGTACAAGCATTATTCCAGACATGGGATGACTTTCACGAGCAAGCAAATATTATAAAAGAAGCTACGGGATTACCGATGACTGATGACTTTTCCCAACTGTTTAATGCCTTGAGAGATCAAGCGCCAGAACAGTATTTCAATGAAGATGACGAATTAATTATCGAGGAGTCGCCTTATATTAAGGAAGCCTACGACTATACAGTTTCGTTAATTGACGATGACGTTGTCGGAAAATTTGCGGCATGGACGCCTGAGTGGGGAACTGCGATGAATGATGGAAGCTTTGCGACTTTACTGGCGCCATCCTGGATGATCGGTGTCGTTAAAGGTAATGCACCAGATGCTGCGGGAAAATGGTCAATTGTGACGTTGCCAGAAGGTGCCGGTAACTGGGGTGGCTCATACTTAACGGTTCCAAAGCAGAGCGATCATCCAGAGGAAGCGTATAAATTTATTGAATGGTTAGTATCACCAGAAAACCAATTGAAATCGTTTGAAATGGGGCTTTTCCCTTCAGCGCCCGCTGTTTACGAAGAGCCGGCCTTTAAGGATTATAGTGACGAATATTTTGGTGGATTGAATACTGCTGAAGTCTATGCGGAAGCCGCTGAACAAGTAAAAAGTGTTTATTTAGGACGAAATCATGCGATTGCAAATAATGAGATTAATGTAGCTTTAGAAAATGTCCTCATGGAAGGTGCTGACCCAGAGAAGGAATGGGAGGCTGCTCTTGAACGAATGAAGAGTCAGTTGGAGCGACAATAGCTGTACTAAAGCCGGTAATAAATGCCGGCTTTTCTCAAGGGTTTGGAGCTGGCTTTTAGCGCCTTCAAGCTGCTAAGCGTGACAAAACCAGGAAATGCTCACCTTTTATCGCAGGTGACACCTAAATAAAGAAGAGGATGGAAGCTTTCAACTTCTTTCCTATCTATCGTCAAAACATGTTTTTAAAAAGGCGGTGACCGTAAATACATGAAATTCGGAGCTATTAACCTCAAAGAAAAGCAAAAGGATTCATTGTTTGGCTATTTGTTTATTTCACCATTCTTTTTTTTCTTTTTGCTATTTTTGGCCTATTCCCGATATTATTTAGCTTTTATTTGTCGCTTCAAAGGTGGAATGGGTTAGGTGAGATGGAATTTGTCGGTACGAGAAACTTTGAATTAGTTCTTACAGACCCATTCTTTTGGAAATCGGTCTACAACACATTTGTGATGGCTATAATAAGCACCCTCCCTCAGTTAATTATTGCGTTTTTGTTAGCCTTTGCTTTAAATTCGGCTTTCGTCAAAATGAAAAGTTTTTTTTCGGATATCTTTCTTCCTGCCCTATGTGACATCTATAGTTGCTGTGGCGGTTGTATTCGGAACATTGTTTACGAATTCGGAAAACGGCTTAGTAAATGCGTTTATCGGTTTATTTGGCTTTGAGCCAGTCAACTGGGGAACTTCAGAATGGGGCGTTAAATTGGCGATTTCTGCGATGGTTTTCTGGCGGTGGATTGGGTATAACACGATTATCTACCTTGCTGGTTTACAAAGTATTCCTCATGATTTGTATGAGGCCGCCAAAATTGACGGAGCATCGGTTCGTCAGCAAATCTGGTATATAACCGTCCCGATGATGAGGCCAGTTCTCATTTTTACAGTATTTATTTCTACGATCGGAGCCTTGCAGCTCTTTACTGAGCCTCTCGTCTTTTTAGGGTCTACTTTGAGAGAAGAAGGGGTAACGGTTGTCTTGTATTTATATCGAGAAGCCTTCTCGAACAACGCGTTTGGTACGGCCTCAGCAACAGCTGTTGTGTTATTTTTCATTATTATTGTTATGTCAGCCATTAATCTACTCATAACGAATCGGCTTGGCAGCTCTGGGAAGCAGGTGAAATAGTTGGTTAAAACGGCAATGAATAAAATTATACTGTATGGACTTTTAGGTTTAGGTGCTATATTGGCGTTGTTTCCATTCTACTGGATGTTTATTATAGCTACAAATCCCAATCATGTGGTTAATTCCGTTCCACCAGCGCTTTTGCCAGGAAATCAGCTTGTAGAAAACTTTAAAAACGTCTTGGCCAATATCGACTTTTTTTGGAGCGCTGCTTAACTCATTTATCGTCTCGACAACGATAACCTTATCGGTGTTATTACTATGCTCATTAGCGGGCTATGCTTTCGCAAAACTGGCATTCAAAGGTAAAAATTTGTTGTTCGTCTTTATTTTAATAACGATGATGATTCCGCCTCAGCTCGGTCTTATTCCGTCCTATTGGATCATTACACAATTAGGGTGGTTAAATGAGCTGAAGGCGGTCATCGTCCCAGGTATGGTAAGTGCATTTGGGATTTTCTGGATGAGACAGTATATTAAAGAGGCGCTTCCAGATGAGTTAATTGAAGCCGCCAAAATTGACGGATGCTCTCATTTCAGAATCTATTTTCAAATCGTTGTTCCGTTAATTCTACCTGCCTTTGCGACGCTCGGTATTATTACTTATATGGGGATTTGGAATGACTTTTTATGGCCGCTTGTCGTATTGAAGGATGAGGCGGTGCACACGATTCAAATTGCGATTCGCTCATTAAATGATGCCTATGTTAGGGATTATGGAATGATTATGTCAGGAACCTTCTGGGCAACGATTCCTCTAGTTGCGATCTTCTTGATTTTCAATAAGTTATTTATTGACAGTATTGTCAAAGGTGCTGTAAAAAGTTAAGACATCAATTCCTTACCATTTACACACATGGTCGCTTTCGTCCATGTGTGTTTTTAGTTGAAAAAATGTGTCAAGCAAGTCGAGACAGAGCTTCGATCAAGTCATAAAGTTCCCGCTACAAAAACTAGGTGGGCTCGCTGAAGTTCAGCTAATAATCAGTTGGGGGAGAGGAACCTCCAAGAAATGAATGTAAAATTTTCCATCACAAGCGATTCAAAAAAAAGTTCTTTCTTTTTTTGAAACGGTTCTAGTATACTCATCACTAAGAAAGCGTTCATCATTTTTCCGAAACGTTTTGGAGGTTACAGTGACAACGATAAAAGATATTTCAAAAGTGGCTGGCGTTTCGATTACAACAGTATCCAGAGCGTTAAATGGATACAGCGATGTTAATGAGAAGACACGCAAACGGATTCAAAAAAATTGCCGCAGAGTTAAACTACAGTCCAAATGCTGTCGCAAGAAGCCTTGTCATGAAGCGTTCAAGAACGATTGGTCTCCTCGTTTCGGAGATTAGTCGTGAAGGGGCAAAGGATAATTTTACTTTTGAAGTGCTATGTGGGATTAACGATCGAGCCGCAGAGCTTGATTATGATTTAATTTTATTTAATACGAACTCGGCCCAACAGAAAGTAAAAAGCTACACACAGCTATGCCGTGAACGAAAAGTGGAAGGTGCTATTCTGCAAGGGCTGAAAACAGATGACCCTTACTTAGAAGAAGTGGTTGAAAGTGATATTCCGTGCGTGATGATTGATGTGCCGCTAACCGGGAATAGGGTCGGGTATGTGACGACCGATAATGTTGAAGGGGCAAGAAAAGCCGTCCAATACTTAATAGCTCTCGGACATGAAAAGATTGCGATGATAAATGGGCACGAAAAAGCGTATGTTAGTAAAAAGCGGCGTGAAGGGTACGAGGCTGCTCTTGAAGACAATATGATTCCCTTGCGGAGCGACTGGGTGCTAAATGGTGAATTTCAGGAAGAGCATGCTGAAAGGGTAGCTTTTGACTTTTTTTCTTCAATACCCGGATGTAACGGCTATGTTTTGTGCCAGTGACTTAATGGCTCTCGGTGTAATGAAAGCGGCGAAAGCTCTTGGGATCAAAGTTCCAGAAGACTTGTCGATCATAGGGTACGATGATATTATTCTAGCTGAATATGCGACACCTAGCTTAACAACAGTAGCTCAAGATAAATACAAAATGGGCTACGAAGCGGCTGAACTATTAGTGACCTTGCTAGACGAGAAGGAAACTGAGGCACGCCGCATCCTTGAAAGCGAACTAAAGCTGCGCGAATCAACAGCAAAAAAGAAAGGCTGACCTTTCTTTTTTGAAAAACCGAAACGTTTTGGATTTCCTTTTAACTTTGTTTCCGAAACGTTTCGGGATGGATAACTAAAGGAGAGAGATTCATGAATTACCGCGTGATTAAAGAGAATGATTTATTTCTTCTTACAGATGAAAAAGGAAACATACCAGAAAATCATGAATATGGTGCAGGACTTTATTCAAGAGATACGCGTTATATTAGCCAATTCGATGTACGGATTAATGGTTTAGAGCCGGTCTTACTTTCATCCAGTTCAAATAATGCTTACCTCTCATCGATATTATTAACGAATCCCCACATGGAGAAGGAAGGGGAACTGGTTCTATGGCGTGAGTCAGTCGAAATTGAACGAAAAAGATTTATCTATGACGGCGTCTGCTATGAAGAGCTAAGCGTAACAAATTATTACCCGAAGCCGATATCGTTTGACTTAAGCGTTCATTTAGATGCAGATTTTCGGGATATGTTTGTCGTTCGCGGCTTTCAGCACGGCGAGCTCGGCAAGCGGACGGAAGTGAAAAAAAGGAAGTCGTGAACTACGCTTCACGTATGAAGGAGCGGACAATATTTCAAGGCAGACGTTCATTAGCTGGAATAAGGAAGCAAAGAACGTCACCGCTCAAGGCGAGCTCACATTTGCCTTAACCCTTGAGCATGGACAAACAGAGTCGATTGTTCTGGCAATTGCTCCAATCGAAAATGAAGAGGAGCCAGTCGTCCTTCCAGTCGAAGATGCCAGGGAAGGACTAGAGGAGAGTCATAAAGAATGGCGTAGCAAAACGACTCGCTTTCAAACGGATAATGTCTTATTGCAACGGCTTGTCGACCGCGGAGTATCCGATCTTCGCGTACTTCTTACCGACTTAGGATACGGAGCATTTCCTGTTGCAGGCTTGCCTTGGTTCGCCGTTCCGTTTGGGAGAGATAGCTTAATTGCTGCTTTGCAGCTTCTACCGTTTGAACCAACTATTGCAAAAGGAACGCTTCGAACGATGGCCGCTTTTCAGGGGACAAAGGTCGATTCTTGGCGAGACGAACAGCCTGGAAAAATCATGCACGAACTGAGAAAAGGCGAGCTCGCCAATACGAATCAAGTACCTTTCACTCCTTACTACGGCACAATCGATGCGACTCCGTTGTTTTTAATGCTGTTATCCGAATACATCAAATGGACGGGCGATTTGAAACTATTCAAGGAATTGAAGCCGAATGTCGATGCCGCGTTAGCATGGATCGATGAGTACGGAGATCGAGACGGAGATCTATTTGTCGAATACCATCAGGAATCGGCTAAAGGGATTGCGAATCAAGGATGGAAGGACTCCGATGATTCAGTTGTTCATCGTAATGGGGAGTATGCCGAAACACCGATTGCGCTCGCCGAGGTACAAGGCTATGTATATCAGGCTAAGAACGGCATGGCCCAATTGTTCGAAGCGATAGGAGAAGAGGTAAGGGCGCAGCAGCTTCGAAATGAGGCTAGCAAGCTAAAGGCAGCGTTTGAAGAGGCTTTTTGGCTGGAGGAGCAACAATTTTATGCAATCGCCCTAGACAAAGACAAACAAGCGGTAGGAACGCTGACGACGAATCCTGGCCATGTGTTATTTGCAGAAATGCTGCCAGAGGATCGTGCCGAAGCCGTTAGCCGGATGCTAGTTTCAGAGCGAATGTTTTCTGGATTTGGCATTCGTACGATGGGAGAGGGAGAGGCGGGGTATAACCCGATGAGCTACCACGACGGCAGCGTGTGGCCGCATGATAACAGCATGATTTTGCTAGGGATGGGGAAGCTGGGTCATCATGAGCAGGCGAATATCGTCATCGATGGTTTAATGAAGGCGGCCCAGTCATTTGAATACGACCGGTTGCCAGAATTGTTCTGTGGTTATCCCGATACGCAGGAGCTGGTGAAATATCCAGTAGCTTGCTCACCCCAAGCTTGGGCTGCAGGAACACCTTTAGTATTTGTACAAACAATGCTTGGACTATATCCTGACAGTCTGAACAAGAAGGTTGCCCTTCATCCAGTGCTACCAGAATCGATTAATCAAATGACCCTTCGTCACATTTCGATTGGTTCTGGACTTCTGGATGTGCATGTTTATAGAGAAAAAGGCAAACTGAAGGTCGACATCCTAAAAAATACAACAGGATGCGAGCTTACTTGGCAACAAAAGTAGTGAACACAAAAGAAAGGGGAGGTTAGGAAATGAAAAAAATGGATGATGACAATGGGGGCAAGTGTGTTTTTAGTCAGCGGTGTACTGGCAGGCTGCGGTAATAATGGAGGAGACGAAGCAGAGTCTACCGATCAAGCTGCAGACAGTGAAAGCCAGATGGGGTCACAGAAATTACGTTAACAGGCTGGCAATCTTCTCCACAGGAGCAGCAATATTTAGATGAAACAATCGCTTTATTCGAGGAGAAAAACCCGGATATTAAAGTGAACGTCAGCTCGATCCCTGACTCGTATATGGATGTTTTGCGCACAAGGTTGATCGGCGGGGAAGGTCCGGATGTCTTTTATTTGGACGCTTTTGAAGCACCTGGTTTGATCGAGACAGGTGTCGTTGAGCCACTTGATGATTTTATTACGGCTGACTTTGATCTGGATGACTTTGAACAGCCACTATTGGACGCTTTCCGCGGGGACGATGGAACGATCTTCGGATTGCCGAAGGATACGTCAACACTAGCGCTTTTCTATAACAAGGATATGCTAGAAGAGGCTGGCTTCGATGGTCCTCCAGCGACGTGGGAGGAGCTGGAAGAAATGGCTGAAGCCTTAACTACTGATGGCGTTTATGGATATGGCGTCGTACCGGATCTGGCTCGCCTGATGTTCATCGCAGAATCAACCGGAGGAAAAGTCGTGACAGACAACGAAGCCTCTTTCGGTGACTCAGCCGTCGTCGAAGCTCTTCAACCCGTTGTCGATATGAGAAATGAAGCGGGCACGGCAGCCGAGCCTTCAGAGGTTGGAGCCGATAATGGTGGGGAAATGTTTGCCCTTGAAAGAACAGCGATGATTATGGAAGGAAACTGGACGATTCCGTATCTTGATGAGAATTTCCCTGACGTTAATTACGGAGTCGCCGAAATTCCAACCATTAACGATCAGCAAGGGACAATGGCGTTTACCGTGTCTTATGTGATGAATGCAGCATCGGAGAAAAAGGAAGCTGCTTGGAGATTGATTGAGTTTTTAACTGGTAAAGAAGGAATGGAAGCATGGACGGCCAGTGGCCTCACTCTCCCTACTCGTACTTCTGTAGCTGAAAAGCTCGATTATACGGATGATGAAATTTATGGTCCTTTCGTGGCGGGAACATCATACGCGACGGTTTGGTCAGATGATACGAACCTGCCGATTATTAATAATAACTTCGGCAACCAATTCATTAGCGCTTTCTTGGCCAACGCGATTTAGCAGAGGCTTTAGAGGAAGCAGAGCAAGTTGCGAATCAGGAAATACAATAGCAATTTTGAGGCGGGGGTAACTCCGCCTTCTCATTCATTCAACGCCTGAGTGAATAGGAAAGGAGCATCACAATGGCAAGACAGAAACAATCAAAAAGGAAGTTGCTGCGGGAAACTGGCCAAGGCTATCTTTTTATGGGACCAGCACTTTTGACGATTGGTATTTTTATTTTACTTCCTATTATTTACGCCGTCATTCTATCGATGCAAAAGGTTAACTTACTTGCTGGAATATCTGAATTTGTCGGGTTGGGTAATTTTTCAAGAATAACAGACGATTTTCGCGTAGGGATTGCCCTGCGCAATACAGCTATTTATGTAGCGGTCGTTGTGCCGGTACAGACACTCCTTGCCTTGATTCTTGCAGCCGGCTTGAACGCAAGGATTAAGGGAACGAACCTATTTCGTGTCATTTACTTTTTGCCAACATTAACCTCATCGGCAGTGTTAGCGTTAATTTTTATGTTCATGTATAACAATCAGAATGGTTTAGTGAACCAGTTTCTGGCTACGATCGGATTGCCAACGTATAATTGGCTCGGTGACCCGTCAGTTGCATTAATTGCAATTATGATCATGAACATTTGGGCAACGGCGCCGTTTTATATGGTCATCTATTTGGCAGGATTAAAGGATGTGCCTGAAAGCCTTTACGAGGCGGCAGAGCTGGACGGTGCTTCTGCGATTCAGAAATTCCGATATATTACTGTTCCGATGCTTCGCCCGATTACGTCATTCGTTATTATCATGGGAATTATCGGTACCTTTCAGCTGTTTGATCAATCGTATATTTTCTCCGGCGGTACTGGTGGACCGGATAACTCAACGCTCACAATCGTCCTACTAATTTATCAGTATGCGTTCAATACGTATGATCAAATGGGGTATGCAGCGGCTCTGGCTTTCTTGCTAGCCATCATTATTTTAATTGCGACCCTCATTCAGCGCAAATTCCAAAAGGATGAACAAGTGTATTAATACGTCTGGAGTGAGAATGTTGAAGTACTTAAAAATTGGAAAAATCATATTGTATTCACTCTTAATCGGCTATGGTGTCGTCACAGTGACTCCTTTTCTATGGGCTTTTTTTCGCATCGTTTAAGCCTTTAAATGAAATTGTCGGTGGCTTTTCGATTTTGCCAAAGGAGTGGACCTTTGATAATTACCGCTATATCATTTCGACGCAGCCGTTATTCGTAAGATGGTTAATGAATAGTGTGGTTATTGCCGTAGTTGGAACGGCTCTAAACCTCCTCTTTAATTCAATGGCAGGCTATGCATTAGCTCGGTTAAGCTTCCCAGGAAAAAAATCGTTGTTTATCCTTGTTTTGGCGGTATTAATGATCCCAGGACAAGTGACGATGATTCCTAACTACTTAATTCTAAAGGAGATAGGGTGGCTGAATTCGTATCAAGGAATGATCGTCCCGGCAATGGCTAATGCAACATTTATTTTTATGATGAGACAGTTTTTTGTGAATTTCCCGAGAGAGGTAGAGGAAGCAGCTGCAATCGATGGACTTGGCCGGATGGGAACATTTTTTTAGAATTGTGCTCCCAATGGCAAAATCCGCACTTGCCGCCCAAGCAATATTTGTTTTCATGGCGCTATGGAACGACTTTATGCGTCCTTTGATTGTCATGTCTGAAACAAGCATGTACACATTACCAGTCGGTCTAAATGCATTTCAATCAGAAAATGTCTCGTTTTGGAACTATGTCATGTCCGCTTCGATGATCTTTACGCTACCAGTATTAGTTATCTACATTTTCTTTAGTCGTTTCTTTATCGAAGGACTATCGTTCCGGGGAGATAAATAAGAGACGGTACTGTCGGGAGCGCGTGTGGATTCGCCGGGAGCGCGTGTGGATTCGTCGGGAGAGAGCGCGGATTCAGGGTATATCTCCGATTGTTTCAACTAACTAGCAGCGAAGAATGAAGAAAATGTCCACGGATGGAAGTTTTACTTTAACAGAGTCTTTTCTTTATTGACGAATATGTATTATGATTAAAAGACCAATCATTGCCTTTCGTCTTCTCTTTTCTGTGCTTGGATAGTTGTAGGAGGCATTCCCTGTCTTTCTGGAAAACTGCATTCGTAAAATCGAGTGGTGCAGCGTTTGTTCTCCTGGGCAGTCAGTCAAGTAAATAATCTAGCGAAGCTCGCACAACTAGACCGGAATTGGAAGCTTTGCTGCCTGAGGACGCAGCGATGAGGCAGAATAAATCAATCGCTGGAGGAGCTTGTGTTACATGAACATTACTTTACGTTCAGAAGTACCGTCGGATTATTATGCTATCGCTGAGCTTCACGCTGTGACTTTTTCCTATGGCTTTGACTTATCAGAAGTTGTAATAGTTGATGGGCAAAGACATTTGCCAAACTTTGATCATGAGTTATCATTGGTTGCAGAAGACAATGGAAAGGTTGTCGGTCATGTATTGTTCCAGCCGTATGAGGTGCGGATCGACAGTCAGCCAATACAGGCAGTATGCTTAGCACCGATTAGTGTTCATCCTGAATATCAAAAGAAGGGGATTGGCGGCAGGCTTATTGAGGAAGGCTGCAATCGAGCGAGAGATAAAGGGTACGAGATGTCCTTTTTACTTGGACACAGTAGCTATTATCCGAGGTTTGGCTATCAGCCTAGAATGTTCGGTACTTGTACGATTCAGATTAAACGCTCTGAGCTCAAAGAAAATCAAGCTCACATAGAGGAAAGGCGGGTGCAAGCAGCTGATATCCCTTTACTTGCTTCTTGGTGGAGCGACTGGTATGAAAAAACAGATTTATCCATTTTTCCAGGTACTTCTGTATTGAATTGGATTAGTCATGGGAAAGGTACCAGGAGTTCATTAGTAATGATAGACGGGGAGGAAGCAGGGTATTTAAGCTATGAGGTACATAAGCCGTACCACATTCAATGCTTCCTCGCAAAGAATCGAGAATCAGCGGGGAATATTCTTTCTTACTTGAATGAAACGCTCGAAGGCTATAAGGAAGACGAAATAAGTATAGCCTTACATCCTGAAGCTGACGCAACAAAAAGGCTGATACCGTATTCGTACCATTCGACGATAGACGTATGGGATGCCGGGATGATCAAGATTTTGGATCCTCAGAATGAGCAGATCCATCGGTATTGTCGTGAAGTCAAATTGGGAGAGCGCCCGCCTGGACTAATCGTTTGGCCGACACTGTTCCAATTATAAGTCGAGCTCACAAGTTATGCTAAAAGCTTCAATAACTTTCGACCGATGTGATACTGAAGGCTTTTCTGTAGTACATCGGTCGATTAATATACGATGGTTCGTTCCGTGCTTCGCCAATGCGCAAATTAAGCTCGACGATATACCCAGCTATTCAGATAGAAGAATACGGTAGGTAATCCGCCAAAACGGATAAAACGTTTTGCAGTTCGTTTTAACTCCTTGTCTTGTTGAACCTTCTGATCGGCTAGATAAATAGCGAGCAGTCCTTTGTTAATTAGTCGATGAAACTTCCAATCAGGTAAACATCGAATAGTTTCCTCGGCCTTTTCTTTGAAATGTCTGATTCTTCGCACCATTTCCTCTTCACTTTCATAGTAAAAGACAAAATTCAAATCGTCTTCTGCTCGATCCTCTTCTTGATCAATAAAATAGTCTAGCATAATATGGAGCCCTTGAACCATGGGAAATATCCATTTTCTATTAAAGTCACTTCCTCAACCTTCATCGAACGACGTGAGGCGTAAGCGGCCAAGCAAAAAAATTCCTAATGTCGATCCGGCGCAAGCCGAAAATTCATACCAAGTCATTGGCGGGAGGTTGTGTTTGTGCTGCTCAAACCAGTTCTCTAGCAGGGCAACACGTCGCACCTTTTCTACGTGTTTGAATACTTGCAAATCGCAATAGTAACGAGCTAGTTGCTGCATCGCATGTTGGACGTCGGAAAACCCTGGGAATTCCTTCAAAACCTCCTGGCAAGTGTATACGAGAGTAGCCAAATACCCACCGTCATCCTGCTCATCACGCAATCGATAATAGTTTTCTGGAGCTACCCCTGGTGTCAACGCATGAGACATCGATTCATGAAGGGCACGGAAGTCCTGTTCGTCCAAAGACGTACTTCGGTCGCAAAGATTATCCAAGTAATCACTGATCGTTTGATAAGCTACAATAAAACGAATAACGTTTCTGCGTTCACTTCCAGCGAGTAAACCGTAAACGGCACCACCCTCACAATGGAAGGCTTTGTCCTTAATACTAGCAAGGGCTTGTTCCCGTAATTCTTTATCCGGGATGTTATTCGCAAGTTCCTTCCATTCGTTTAAAAAGTAATGAGCATCTGGGATTACTTCACGATAAACCTTATACAGCAATGTCCATGGCTTCGTTGGCACCTTCAAGGCATTCCCTCCTGACTAACTTTTTTTTACAACTTACAGTATATACCTATTAACATTTCGTAACCAGTCATATGAGAAGATCTAAAGCGTTTTTTTTACCAGACTTTGAAGGTATAACCTACACACTGCTGAGATGGAATTGGCCAATTCATCTGACTAACCGATCGTTTAGATTGATGAAACGAGTTCGGATTGTTGCTTGAAAGTCGAGTCTAACTCTTCCTCGTTAGGGGCTTTGCCTGGCGCAGGTGCGTTGAGGTTGCGATTTTGCTCATCCTTTACTGGAATTTTGGTGGCAAGACATTTATGATAAAATAAAACTCCTGAAATAGAGGTTGAAAATCATGAAATATCGGTACGAAAGTAAGAAGGATTATCGTGACTTTGCGAGTGGTCGAGTGTTATACAATGCCCCTCATACGACGGCCTTCCCAGTAAGATTGGCAAGTGAGTTAGTCCAAATTTGCTTTTCGCAACTTGACAAAAGTAAAGCAATGGAAGGGTATAAACTATACGATCCGTGCTGTGGAGGAGCTAATTTGCTTACCGTCATCGGTTTCTTGTTTGGCTCCGAATTAAAGGAAATCGTCGCAACAGACTATGACTCGTCCGTCTTAAACGTCGCGAAACGAAATCTAGCGCTGCTCCATCCAGACGGATTAGCACAAAGGAAAAAGCAATTACAGGAGGCTCTTCTTAACTATGGGAAAGAGTCTCACAAAGAGGCGCTAATCAGTGTAGAGCGGCTGTCGGCGTTACAGACTATCCCGAAATAAAAGTCGTTTGCAAACAAAGGGATATAACTAGCCCAGCACGAATGCCAATCAGTGGGATTAATATTATCATTACCGATTTGCCGTATGGAAATGTTGTTCAGTGGCAAGGTAATAGTGAAAACCCGCTAAGAAGCCTATTCGAAAATCTGTACAAGGCAGTAGATATCGAAAATTCAATTGTCGCTATCGTTGCGGACAAAAAGCAAAAGCTTGTTCATGAACGCTTTGCAAGAGTGAAAGCCATTAAAGCGGGGAAGAGGCAAATTGCTGTTTTTAAACCGCTCAGCTGAATCGAATGCCCTTGCTGAAGCTTATACGTTGAACGAAAGGGGAAGATTATGGCCTACCTTTTATTAATGATAGGATTTGCATTATTAATTAAAGGAGCAGACCTCTTTGTCGAAGGGTCGTCCAACATCGCTCGTTTACTTCGTGTCCCTTCGCTTCTGATCGGATTGACGATCGTGGCGTTTGGAACGAGCTCACCTGAGGCAACCGTAAGCATTATCGCTGCCTTGGAAGGGAACGCCGATGTGGCTTTAGGCAATGTGATTGGAAGCAATGTGTTCAACTTAACATTGGTGGTCGGGTTAGCCGCATTTCTATACCCTTTAAAGGTAGAAAGTGCCACGGTTAAAAAGGAAATTCCCTTTACCTTATTGGCAAGCATCGTTTTACTTATTTTAATGAGTGATGTCGCATTGCAAGGATTCAGTCAAAACCTTCTAACCCGAAGCGACGGCTTCATTTTTCTATCCTTCTTTGCTATTTTTATGTACTATGTTTTAGAAGTGGCTAAGAACAGTCGAAGCAATACTCCTCAACAGCCAATCCCTTCAGGACTCCGATGGGGGAAGAACATTACCGTTACATTAATCGGCCTTATTGCTATCGTATTTGGTGGTGATTTGGTCGTGAAAAACAGTACGACTATTGCATACTCCCTTGGGATGAGTGAGGCGCTCGTCGGATTGACGATAGTCGCTATCGGTACATCCCTTCCAGAACTAGTCACCTCCGTCATGGCCGCACTGAAAAAGCAAAGCGAAATAGCCATTGGCAATATTGTCGGAAGCAATATTTTTAATATCCTGTTTGTGCTTGGTGCCTCCTCAGTCATTTCCCCGCTTGCAGTGAATAACAAAGTATTTGTCGATGTGATTGTGATGATTTTCTTTACAGCCGTTTTATTACTTTTCTCAAGAACGCGATACCGGATCGGGAAGCTAGAAGGCTTGACGCTTGTCTTTGTATATCTAGTGTATTTAATTTTTATTATTATAAGGAACTAATATCGGATAGTCGCTTTGCATTATGCTGTAGTCAAGCACAATAAGCTTCGGACCTATGGAGATGATCCGAAGGTAAATGCTTAATTTTATTCCGGACCAACAAAGCCAGCATGTATCTAGATGATATGGCTGATCAGATTGTAGACAAAAGGTTGGAAATCGATTTAGCTTCCTTCGTGGTTGTTAGATAGAGGGAACAATCATAGACATACTCGTGCCTTCCTTGGTCCTTGGTCGTTTGTAAGAAAGGGCGATAGCCGGTGTCTTGTAGGCTGCATCAGCGGCGGCGACACCGGATAGGGGACGCTGTTAATTAAAGCGGAGGATGGCGACTCCAGCGGGAACAGCGCGAGCGGAAGACCCTGGATTGAGCACAGCGAGGGAAGCGGCTAAAGCCGTGCCCGCGGAAAGCGTCCATCCGCAGCGGAAATCAATTTTCCTAGTGCTACTTCGATTGTAAAAGAAAAAAAGCCTGTATCTAGTTGAGACAGGCTAGTTTTCTGTGCTTTGGCGCAAGAAGAGATTATCGAAATCCTTTGCAAGACCAAGGCATATTCTTATTTTCAGAAGGTGAAAAATCCTTTTGATTGACCGTATTAAGGAGAGTCATAGGGCTAGACCTTTGAAATCGGAAAGCTTACTTATGGAGTAAGCTCTATTTAGCAAACGGATCCTTTTTGTGATAAGTATTATGATGAATCGTATCGCTAATCAAATAGTTGTATACGTCGTCGACGATTTCAATTCCGTGCATTTCCGCGTTTTTTTTCGTTGATTGCCGTATTCTCTCCTGGGTAAAGAACAGAGTCAAAGCCGGGTGCTGGCTTAACTTCTTTTAATTCCTTCATTGTTTGTGAAATATAGGAGCGAAACATCTGACTGCTTGTAAAAGCGCTCGGATCAATGACAATATGAAGCTGGCCAAGCTCGCGACCAGAGCTCAAGTCATGATACATCGAAGAAACGTGCTTACCAAACGGTAATCCGAGTAATACCCCAGCTAATATGTCGACCATCATCATGAGCCCGTACCCTTTAGGCCCCGAAATCGGCAAAAGTGCATTTACTTGAAACGGATCGGTTGTTGGTGCACCATCCTTATCAACGGCCCACGTATCAGGAATTGGTTCGTTTTTCGAGCGGGCATGGAGAATTTTGCCCCAGGCTTGAACACTCGTAGCCATATCGAAAATAATCATATCATCACCTTCGCCCGGAGCCGCAAAGGCGATTGGATTCGTACCATAATAGGGCTCCGAACCGCCATACGGTACGACCATCGGATCGGATTGGCAGAGGGATATCCCGATCAATCCTTCTTTTGCAGCCTGCTGCACGAAGTAAGATAAAGCGCCGCTGTGCCCGATTCGGCGAATGCCGACAATGGCGGAGCCTGTCTCCTTGGCCAATGTAATCGCTTCATCCATCGCTTCCTTGGCTGCAACGTGGCCAGCACCGTTGTCTCCGTCAAAAACAGCTGTACTTTCTCCGGTTTTCTTATACGTAAATTGTGGATTCGTATTTGTACCGCCCTTCGCGATACGTTCCGCGTAATATTCAACACGCATCGCACCGTGAGAGTGGACACCGCGTGCGTCGGCATGGGCGAGAACATCGGCAACAACCGAAGCGTGCTGCTGTGATAGACCGGCCCGTGCCAGCTTGTTTTGAATAAGCTCATGTAGCTTGTCCTTAGGCAAATTCATTCGACTGACCTCCTGTTGATTTAGTATGAGTCATCCGGTATTTATTTAAGCTTGCGTTTGAGGAATTGGAGCACGTGTTGGAAAGCATCAATCACCTTCGGGTCCTGCATATCCTGATCAAACGAATGCTTTCCATTTGGAACGGTAACTAGCTCATGCTCTACACCGACTTTTGCCAATACTTTATTCATGATGAGGATTGCTCAAACGGAACATCCTCATCCATGTCACCGTGCAGAAGCAGTGTGGCTGGATAGTTCGCGTCAATGTTCATGAGTGGACAATACGCGTGCAGCTGTTCCATGCCGCTAGTAGAGGGTAGACCTGTTACAAAATCAATCCACTTTCCTTGCTGTCTGCAATATAAATAAATCGCATAACGCTTTTCAATTGGCGCTTCCGATATCGTGCCTTCTTGGATTAATTGCTGTGCCAGCTGCTCTTGGACGATAGGCATATTTGTAAAATAAGCGCTAGGCTTCCTGTACCAGTCCCCGGTAATATCACCGTAACCGTAAAATGAAACGATCGCCTTCGGCTTTATTCGAAAGGTTCCTGAGCTTAATGCGAGATAGCCTCCTGCAGAGCTACCGACTACGGCAATATTCTCCGCATCATAGTCTGCCATCTCTCTTCCTTCCCCTTTTAGCCAAACGAGTGCATCCTGAATATCCTCGGTAATTTCCGCTAGTTTTGTTTCAGGAGCGAGCCGATAATCGAGCGAGAACACATTTAAACCAGCTTTGTTATAAAGATTGATCTGCTCCTTATTCATGTCGTTTCTCGAGCCCCAAATTAGACCGCCTCCGTGAATATAGACGATCAGAGGCGCTTGTGGATCAGAAACGGAATAAAAATCTCCTTTTATATCACATTGTTCAGCTCGTTTATACACGAATGTAGTTTTCATGTGCGGCAACCTCATTTCGTTCTCCTAATTATTGGGCAATATAACCTGACATAGAGTGGGGCTCACTGTCTGTAAACTCCATCATTGCTGGAAGGCGAGAAAACTGAAAAAAACGTTAACCAAACGTTTAGTAAGCTTTAAGCATAGACGGAGGTTGATGATTTGCTATTCGCTTGCCGATCCGAGTCAACTTGTTAAATAGTCTTTCTGAACCGAAGCGCTGATAGAAAAAGCTAATTTTATTATAGCGGAAGCTCAAAGAAGCAAGAAGAACTTTTATGTTTTTGTAATGTAAACACTTTCATTTTTATTCGTTTGTAATGGGCACTATTTTATAATTCAGTTGTAACTAATAGTAAACTGCCCTTTACGTCCCATTAGAAAAATAAACGGGTCAATTCCAATGGCCAGTTTTATTCGCGTCGAAAAAATAAATTGAGGTGATGGTAGAAGTGATTTATACAATTGTAAAAAAGAACTCGTATCAAGACTCTGTCAACTTGATGCTATTGACCAATTCAGTGACTACCACAGAAGGTGTCAACAAAGTTCAAATAATGATGGGTACACCAGCAAACAAAGACATTTTTAAAGATGCGGGGCTTTACACCGAAGAGTTGGAAGAAGCGGAATCCAACGATATGGCCATCGTCATTGATACAGACGATGAGAAGAAAGTCGATGAAGTGTTAGAAAAGGTCGATCAATACTTAAACGACCAGTCAATTAGCGCCGGAGCACAGGGATACGAAACAGTACGTACTTGGGACAAGGCGAGCAAGGTGTTGCCTGATGCAAATCTGGCACTGATTTCTGTTCCGGGTCAATACGCTGCCGAGGAAGCGGATAAAGCCTTGGATTTAGGGCTGCATGCGTTTATTTTCAGCGACAATGTGTCGATAGAGGATGAAGTAAAGCTGAAGAAAAAGGCAAATGATAAAGGGTTGCTAGTTATGGGGCCTGACTGTGGAACAGGTATTCTCGACGGGATTCCAGTGGCATTCGCCAATGTAGTGAACAAAGGGCGTATCGGGATTGTTGGTGCTTCCGGCACAGGAATTCAAGAGGTGTCTGCGATTATTGCCCGCCTCGGCGAAGGTGTTAGCCACGCGATTGGCACCGGTGGACGCGACCTCAAGGAGCCTATAGGCGCAATTACGATGATGGATAGCATTAAGGCTCTAGAGAATCATAAACAAACCGATATTATCGTTGTTATTTCGAAGCCCCCAGCAAAGGAAGTACGCGATCAAGTTGTCGAACTGCTGCACAGTCTGTCAAAGCCAGTCGTAACGATTTTCCTTGGCGAAAAACCAGAGCAGTATGAGGGGAATGTTTACCAGGCTTATACGTTGGAAGAGACAGCACGTATTGCTGTCGATTTAGCTAATGGAAATGAAATCAAGGGAGACTACAACAGTGCCGACGATATTGAAGTCAAGGTGGAGCTAAGTCCGAAGCAGACGGCGATTAAAGGTTTGTTTTCCGGGGGAACACTAGCCTCTGAAGCTGCGGTTTTGATATCTGACGCATTAGGCTCGGCACTGAAATTACGAATGAAGACGGCTATGTTTTGAAAAAGGATGGACATGAAATCGTCGACCTTGGTGATGACAAGTATACCCAAGGGAAGCCTCACCCGATGATTGACCCTGAGACGCGCGCTCAATTTATCGAGCAAGCGGCAAACGATGAGCAGACGGCCGTTATTATCCTTGATTTTGTTCTTGGGTACGGCTCACACGACGACATGGCGAGCGCGTTATTGCCATCGATCGAAAAGGCGTTTACGACAGCAAAAGCAAGTGGAAGGGAATTGGCAATCGTTGCGTCGGTATGCGGAACGGAAAGTGACCCACAAGATTACCGCGGACAAAAGAAAAAGCTTGAGCAAGCAGGCATTATCGTTAGGGATAACAATAATCAAGCGGTTCGAACAGCCCTTTCAATTGTCGGGCTTCACATAAATGATGTGGACAAAACACACGTTGAGGCTAAGGCTCCTGCAAAAGAGTTCGATTTGTCCGTATCTGAGAGTATTGAAGCATTGGTGAACAATAAGCCGACCGTTATTAACGTCGGGCTGAAAAGCTTTGCCGATACGGTGACATCATATGGCGGTCGTGTCGTTCAATACGATTGGAGACCAGTTGCCGGCGGAAATGAAAGAATGAGAAAGATTTTAAGCTTGCTAAAATAAATCGTTCAGGTATCGGGTTTAGGCGAGGGAGGTCGTCTATCCCGTTTCCTGCAATAACACTAGGAGGCCACAAATGAAATACAATTCTATGGATGAAGCAAATAAAGCCGTCGTCGATAAAATTTCAGGAGCATCGCCATTTCTCGTTGATGTTGTCCCCGCGAAGGATAAAATCAAAGAACTGCGTGAAGGGAAGGTACTGCTGCATGCAGGGCCGCCAATCAAATGGGAGGACATGACTGGCCCGATGCAAGGCTCTTGTGTCGGCGCTGCATTGTTTGAAGGCTGGGCAAGCGATGAGGCCGATGCGAAGGCGATGCTTGCTAATGGTGAAGTGACGTTTATTCCGTGTCACCATGTCGATGCAGTCGGACCGATGGGTGGGATCACTTCCGCCAATATGCCTGTATTCGTAGTGGAAAACCGCAGCGAAGGAAATGAAGCCTACTGCATCATGAACGAAGGCATCGGAAAAGTTCTTAGATTCGGCGCTTATTCGGAAGAAGTCATTAATCGCCTTACATGGATGAAGGATGTACTTGGTCCGACGATTGCTAAAGCATTACAGAAAACCGAGGACGGCATGAACCTTAATGTGATGATCGCTAAGGCAGTCACAATGGGCGATGAGTTCCATCAACGTAATATCGCCGCGTCCCTAATTTTTCTAAAGGAAATTAGTCCGTACATCGCGCAGCTGGATATTAGCGAAACCGATCGGAAGGATGTTATTCAGTTTTTGGCTGACACCGACCAGTTCTTCCTAAATGTTGCTATGGCAACAGGTAAAGCCGTTCTTGATGGAGCGAGAAAGAGCATTCAAGACGGTACTGTCGTTACGGCTATGTGCCGAAACGGAAAAGAATTTGGCATTCGAATTAGCGGGATGGGCGATGAGTGGTTTACTGCGCCTGTTAATACACCGCAAGGGTTGTTCTTTACTGGCTATTCGCAAGACGATGCGAACCCTGACATTGGTGACAGTGCGATTGTTGAAGCGTACGGTTTTGGCGGAATGGCGATGATCGCAGCACCTGGTGTCACGCGCTTTGTTGGAGCCGGAGGGTTCCAGGATGCTTTGGCGACCAGTAATGAAATGATGGAAATTTGTATTGAGCAAAATGCTAACTTTACGATTCCGACTTGGGATTTCCAAGGTTCTTGTCTCGGTATTGATGCCCGCAAGGTTGTCGAAACAGGCATTGAGCCAGTGATTAACACGGGAATTGCCCACAAAAAAGCAGGTGTAGGCCAAGTGGGAGCCGGTACGGTTCGTGCTCCAAAGGAATGCTTCGAAAAAGCGCTCGAAGCCTATGCTCAAAAACTGGGCTTAATCTAAGGTGAACGATGGAGAATAATCCAACGTTTCTCGCGGAGGAATATCATCAACATATTCCTCTTTTTCTCTCGAAGAACCAGTCGGGTCATGTGCACAGCGTATTTAACAACGGGGTGAACATACGGATGGGAGAAGGCTTAGTATTTATCGGTTCTACGGCTAACGGGCAACTCCCTTTCGGCATTCATATACAAAAGACAGCGGTTCGTCAGCTCGCTTCATCTCTCAAGGCTCGTTCGTCCGTTGTGTGGGATGAAGGTCAAGAACAGTTATGCTTCGAGTCGAATCAAACGTGTATTAGCTTAACAGAAGGTAGAGCCTTCAAGAGCTCAATCGCTCAATGGACGGAGAAACCCGCCGGTTATTCGCAAAGTTTTGAGGAGTTTTTAACAATATTAATCGGCTACGGAGAGCCGACTGGGCTTGATCTCGATATCGAGCGGTTTATGCTTAGCTATCTTGCCAACGAACAGGGAGATCATGAAACGATCCAGCCGTTTGTTAGATTAATGGATGCCGTTTTTTCAAAGGATCCCAATCAGGCAGAGCATGTGCTTCGATACTTTTTGGGCAGGGGAAGGGGCTTGACCCCATCTGGAGACGATCATGTCGTAGGCTTATTAGCCGTCCATGCAGCAACAGGACTATTCCAACCCACTTTTTTTGAGCGTCGTAGAGAAATTGATTGAGCGTGAAGCAATCACGACTGATATCGGGAAAGAATACGTATCCTATGCGCTGAAAGGCAATTTCAGCTCGCCCATCGTTCATGTAATGGATGCATTTACAAAGAAGAATAATGGAACCGACTTAAAAAAACAGATGCTTATGCTGCTACCACTAGGTCATAGCTCCGGTGTGGATACTGCATTTGGCATTTTAATAGGATTGCTGGCAATTAGGAGGAATTATATATGGGAGAAAAAGTAGTCATCGCATTAGGCGGAAACGCAATTTTGCAACCGAAACAGGAAGCAACATATGAAAACCAATTAGAAAACGTACGGCAAAGCGCAGAAATGATCGCAAAAATTGTAAAGAACGGCCATAACGTAATCGTTACTCACGGGAATGGTCCACAGGTTGGCAATATCTTACGCCAGAACGAGGAAGCAAAGGAAGTAGTTCCCCCTCTTCCATTGGACGTTTGTAGTGCGGAATCGCAAGGGTTTATCGGCTATATGATGGTCCAAACTTTAAAGAATGAAATGCAAAATCTCGGGTTAACGAATTCTGTCGTCAGCCTATTAACACAAACAGAAGTGTCCGAGGACGACCCTGATTTTCAAGATCCATCTAGCCGATTGGTCTTTTCTATTCAGAAGAAGAAGCGAAAAAAAACTGGCTGAGGATAAAGGCTGGGTCGTGAAAGAGGATGCTGGCCGTGGCTGGCGAAGAGTCGTTGCCTCACCTGCGCCGCAATCGGTTCTAGGCTCAGACATTATAAAAACGCTGACAGATGCAAATGCTATCGTTATTGCGGCTGGTGGCGGCGGGATTCCCGTAATTAAAAACGGTGACGGCACTTACAAAGGAATCGAAGCCGTTATCGATAAGGATAGAAGCGGCTTTAAGCTCGCTGAAGAGGCTCAGGCAGACGCTTCATGATTTTGACAGACGTCGAAAACGTCTACGTTAATTACGGTAAGCCTGACCAAAAAGCGTTAGGTGCGATTACGCTCAAGGAAGCGAAGCAATATGTAAAAGAAGGTCAATTTTCCGCAGGAGCATGGGACCGAAAATGGAAGCAGCTATCCGGTTTGCTGAACTAGGCGGTAAAGCCATTATTTGCTCGTTGAATCAGGCCGATTTAGCGATGGAAGGAAAAGCCGGTACTCAAATAACCAAATAATGTAAAAAGAGGTATCAGTTTTCATGCTTTGTTGATATTAAAGCTGAAGCCGATACCCTTTTTATATCCAAACCGTAGTAATCCCCGCTCGATATTAATGAAAAGTCAGGGTTGAATTCAACTCATTGTTGAGTACTTCGCTATATGTTTGCTTCCTTGTGAATGTGAGGCAGGACAACTAAGTACAGGCGGCTTATTGCTCGTTTGTACATGGTATACTAGTACTGTAACTGGTCTTAACACATGGTTGAAATGACGAGGGTTGTCGTTGAAATGGCTCTAGAATCAAGAGGTGATGATCAAATGAGAAAAGCCCGCTCCTTTAAAAAAAAGAGCTTATATATTCCTTCTTAACCATCGCGTTAGTTTCAATAACTTTTCTAGGTGTATTTCAAATTGTTCAGCTCTCTTCATTAATTAATGAAAATCAAAATAGCCAGATTCAAACGACCAAGTTCCTTGAAGATTATATTATTAATTATGTACAAGAGCACGAAAAAGCGATCCAGACTCAAGCTTCGATTGTGATGGATTCCTTTTTAGCAAGGGATTTAGATGCGATTCACCAGCAGCTGAAGGATGTGAAAAGCAACTATCCTGGCTTCGTAAATCTATACGTTGGCGATCAGGACGGACAGTCGATCGTGTTTTATCCCGAAGTCTACGATGATGGGGAAAAAAGAGAGAATCTCAATTTTAGCGACCGTCCCTACTATCAGCAATTAGTAAGAGATAAGGAAACGGTTATTTCCTCTGTCTTTCATGGAAGGGGAGGTACAAATAAGCAGCTTATTACGATTGCTGCCCCACTTCTGACGAATGATGAAGAATTAGAAGGCTATCTTCTCGGCGCCCTCGATCTGACGGCGTTAGAAGAGCATATTAAAGCAAGAAGCTTTGGCGAAGGTGGATATGCCGTTGTACTAGATCAGGAAAATAATGTCGTTGTTCATCCGGAAATTGATACAAGGACAGAGATGGTGAATTTATCCGATTCGGAAATTGTTCAATATATCCAAGGTCAATACAGTGAAGCCGGAGGTAATTATTTTACCCCGGAAAATAAAAGCGAAAAAGAATATATTACGTATGAAAAAATCGAAGTGCTCGATTGGCTCGTTTGGATCGGAAAGCCTGCCACCGTTATTTCAAACACGTATAATAATGCGATTTTCACGATTGTAGTCTTTATTCTTATCACGACAATTGTGATGGTTGGAGTCAGTTTGGTCCTGACCAATCGTTTGGAAAAAAACGATCAGCAATTTATTGGCCTATATTAAGGATTACACGAAAGGGTTCAAAGAAAAACGATTTAAGACAAAAAAAGATTCATGGTCCAAAAGAAATGAAGGAGCTTTCGATTCATTTCAATCATATGATCGATGAAATTGAAACGAATCGAAAGGAGCTTCTGCAGTTAAATACGGAGCTTGAAGCGAGGGTTCAGGAGAGAACAGCAAATTTAGAAAACAAAAACTTAGAGTTAAAGGCTGTGAATAAATTAATTACGTCGGTGTCGTCTGAGAGAGACTTGGCGCACTTTATTCAACATTGCCTACGTGAAATTGAACCATTTACCGATTACTCGATTCATATTATTTTTCATGATTTGGCTGTTACGAGCACAAAAATCCACACGAATCAGCATTTGCACAAATATTTAAGTGACAATATGGTAGGGGAGCAGCAGCATATGGAGCCCATCCATATCGAAACGAACCGAAAAGGCTTCCTCGTTGTGGATTTGAGCAATGATCAAACGATATCTGACAGTGATCAAGAATTTTTGCAAACCTTTGCCAGCTCCTTGGCGATTATGCTGCAAAATAAGTTTCTGTTTGAAATGACTCGGAACAAGCATGCCGAATTAGAGGCCGTTTTGGAAAGTATGTCAGAGGGAGTTATGCTATTAAATAAAGAGGAGCAGGTTGATTATGTGAACGAGTTTTTTTTATTAACGCCGTTTCAAACGATGAAGAAGAGCGCCCGCAATTAGCTGTACTGGATGATGTATTTCAGCGGTTTATCAAGCTATTTACCGTTAATGGGGAAAGCTTGACTGCCTTTTTTTACTAGCGAGCACGACACGGATTTGAAGCTGGAAAACAGGCAAAATTCGGGCAAGGTTCACTATTACTTGCTGCACAAATTTTCGGTTATGAGTGAGGACGAGCGGATTGGTAAAGGGTTATTACTGCGCGATATTACGAAGGAAGAGGAGATCGATACATTAAAAAAAACAACTTGATTTCTCTTACTTCACACGAATTCAAAACGCCGATCACGAACATAAAAGGAAGCGTAGAAACGTTGTTGCGCTCTGAAGTGAATTGGGAGCCAGAGTTTCAACAGGAGCTCTTGGAAGGAGTCCATGAAGATATTGAACGGATTCAGCATTTAGTCAATGATTGGATGGATATTTCAAAAATAGAATCCGGAACGATGTATGTCGAGCGTAACATGATCCGCGCTGATCACGTGATTGAAGAATCGATGGAACAGGTCCCTAAGGAATTGCGAGAAAACGCATCCTTTCAATTTCATAATAAAACGGAAGAATACCTTTTCTTTTATGCGGATAAAAGACGCGTTCAGCAAGTGCTTGTCAATTTATTTACGAATGCCTTGCGCTATAATGATGAATCATTTAAAAAGATTACCATTACCCTCGACAAAAAGATGGATGACATTACGATATCCGTATCAGATAACGGTATTGGAATCTCAGGCGATCATATCGAGCGGATATTTAATCGCTTCTATCAGGTAGATGTAACCGCGACTAGGCGGACGGGGGGCACAGGGCTCGGGCTTGCGATCTGTAAAGGAATAATGGATGCGCATGAAGGAAAAATAGAGGTTGAAAGCGAGCTCGGCAAAGGAAGTACTTTTACACTTTATTTTCCTCTAAGAAAGGGGACGTAGCATGAGAAATCAAAGAATTTGTATCGTTGACGATGAACCGAAAATTTTAAGGTTTATTGCCGCGAATTTAAAATCGATCGGTTATGACGTAACGACGGTAAGCTCTGGAGAAGAATTGTTTGAAAAGTTTGATCTGATTTCTCCTGATTTGATTTTACTCGATATCATGATGCCGGGACAGGACGGGTTTTATGTATTGGAAAAGCTGCGGAAATTCTCGAAAGTACCTGTTATAATGCTGACTGCCAGAAGTAATCCGCAGGACAAGGTGCAAGGCTTGAACGTAGGAGCGGACGATTATTTAACTAAGCCCTTCTCATTAGATGAGCTGTTTGCTAGAGTAAATGCGGTATTAAGAAGAAGCCAGCCTAGCTTGGCCGAACAGCATATCTCGAAAACGCCAATCATTCATACGGGAGAGTTAGCGATCGATATAGGCAGTAAGAGATGCTGGATAAACGATCAGGAATTTAAGCTAACGCATACCGAATACTCGCTCATCGAAATACTCGCTTTGAATTTAGATAAAGTCGTCCAGCACGAAACGTTACTAACGGAAGTATGGGGAGCCCAATATCGTGATGATGTTGAATATTTACGCGTCGGAATCGCTAGAATCAGAAAGAAAATAAAGGATCAGCTAGACGAAAAGCAGGAATACATTATCACGTACCCGGGGCTTGGCTATATGTTACGAAGTATTGCAAAGTCATAAAAAGCTCGACAAAAATCGAAAGGGTTCCTTTTCGATTCAGATAGGTTTAAGGATTACAAGTAAGGGTAGTGAAGACGAGAGCAGCTTTACTGCTCCTATTATTCAGACTTATTAAGCGTTTCTATTTGAAGTGGAAGCGGCTTTTAATTTGGCTTGTTAAACTTTAGCCTTCGTTTTGATTCCATAACAAATCGTATGATATATTAAAAGTCGGAGTTGATTTTGAATGAATCAGATGAGTACTTGGCTATGTACGATGAAAATCATAACTTACTTATGGGGAAGGAGTTGATATTAAACTAAAGGAGAGATAATGATGAACTTTAGAAAAGCAAGTCAAAATGATTATGATACGATTTTACACATATGGGAAGAGTCAGTATTAGCTACCCATCACTTTTTAACTGATAAGGATAGGGAAGAGATAAAAAATGAAATACCTTCATACTTTCCACACCTTAATCTCCAGTTATGGTATGAAAAAAAATGAATTAATCGGCTTTTCTGGTGTAAATAAACGCCATTTAGAAATGCTATTCTTAAAGCCAAATAAAACAGGTTATGGATACGGTAGGCAAATCATTCAGTCATTAATGAAAGACTTTAAAGTTAATACAGTTGACGTGAATAAAGATAATAAAAATGCAACTACATTTTATATTAACAATGGCTTCTTAATAGAAAGCGAAACAGAAACAGATTCTACTGGACGTCCGTACCCATACTACATCTAAAGTTAAAGTAAGGGGGAGATTTTCCCTCCAGCTTGTCACATCCTCGTATGACGAGATCGTCGACAAGCTTTTTTTCTAGAAAATGGATTGGCACGGGTGTGTAAGAGGATAAATGAAGACAGATGATCTGAATTGAAAAGCTCGTTCAAGAAGGAATTTAACTGAAACGAAAAAAATCACCGCGCTATTTTCTATATTTTTTTAGTCGTTTTACCTGGATGACTTCTACATACGTGTTTGTTGAGAGCGTGTATAACCTCGTATACCGGCAGCATTCCGCAGTTTCAATCGAAAAGGAATCCTTTTCGATTTTTTTTGCGCAAATGGATTTGTAAAGGTTCTGCTAAGCGTTTCTAAAAATATTTTAATGTTTTTGCAATGTAAACACTTTCAATTTTATTCGACTGTAATGCGATTTAACGTATAGTTCAGATGAGGCAATACGCAAAGAAATAACACGTGATTAATCTTAATAGGAGGAATTAACATGGCGGAACCTACTGTAGCATCGAAAGAGCGAATTCCTTACTGGATTAAAGTCGTTACAGTATTCTTTTTCGGTTGGATATTTATGTACGCCACTCGGACGATTCTGAACCCGGTCATGGGAGATATACAGGCCGAGTTTTCTTTAAGCAATGCTCAACTCGGACTTATTAGCAGTCTCTTTTTCTTAGCTTATGCAGCTTTACAAATCCCTTCAGGTGTATTAGGAGATAAAATTGGGAAAAAAAACGAATTTTAGTTCCCGGCTTTCTCTTGATTGGTATCTTTGCCGCACTCACAGGCACGATGCCGATGTTCCTTTATTTTATTAGTGCCTGGATTATTGTCGGGGCTGCGCAAGGGACGTATTATGGCCCACAATACGCTCTATCCTCTGAAGCGATTCCTGCACACAGGATCACTTTAGGAAGTGCTATTATTAACAGTGGTATGGCATTTGGAACGTCCATTGGTTATTACATTTCCAGTTACGTTGTATTAGAATGGGGCATGGGCTGGCGAGTACCGTTTTATATTATTGCGATTCCGGTAATTCTTGTCGGTCTTTTAATGATTTTTGTCATAAAAGAAAAGCCGAAACAGGTAAGTCAAAAAGAGACACAAGAAAATGGTGCCGCTCCGGCTGAGAAGTTTCAGTTCTCCTCTTTGTTTAAAAATCGGAACTTAGTCATGTCCTATATTACAATTTTCTGTTCGATTTACGGCTTCTTTATGATTTTAACGTGGCTTCCTTACTATTTGGAAGCAGAACGAGGAATTACGGGAGGAAATATTGCTTTCGTCTCTTCCTAGTGCCATGGGCTGCAATTCCTGGATCGTTACTGTTTAGCTATATTTCTGACCGGATCGGGAAGCGGAAGCCAGTCGTATTATTTATGTTGCCACTCGCATTTATTGCGACGGCGTCGATTGTGTTTTTTTGATAATATGGCGATTTTATACGCATCACTTATCCTATACGGTATTGTCGGTAAAATAAGCCTCAATCCGGTATTAGTCGCATTAGTTGCTAATAATGCACCTAAACAAGCTTACAGTACAGCATTTAGCGTGTATAACTTTATCGGAATGAGCTCTTCGATTTTAGCTCCATATGTGACAGGATATTTATCCGATCTAACTGGAAGTATGGCGACTGGATTTTACCTTGCTGCCGCTCTTCTCATCGTTGGCTTTGTAGCGATGCTATTCGTTAGAGAAGATAAGCAACCGACGGTGGCCAGCGCGTAAAAATTGAATAAACAAAAAGAGGGATTTGAGATCATTCGAATCTCTCTTTTTTATATGTAATAGCTGTTCATGTGCTCAAACGAAGTCACCGTTGGATTCCTCGCTCTTTCGTCTTGCGGAAAACGTCTTCGGCGGACGAGCGGGGCGTTTCTTTTTTTTCAGTGATCGTATAAACTGAGAGAGAATTATGCTCATACGCTGGAGAAAGGTCGGTGAAGACTTTTGGGAGAGCACAAAATTAGGCATGGATACAATCGAGTGATCGATATTGGCTACATTTTTGGAGCTTCATTATTAGTTGCTGCACTGGTTTACTTTTTTTGCAGCTAATTGGAGTGGGTTAAGTCGTGATGTTAAAGTGGTACTTGTTTTATGTTTAATTGCAGGGTTGTATAGTTTAGCCGCCATCTCCTATCAATTTGTTCATAAACGACCGTTAGTCCATCATATTTTCCTTTTCACGGGGGCTGTCGCATTTGGTGTCGGTGTCGCACTCATGGGCCAAATTTATAATTCGCATGCTGACAGCTACCTATTGTTCCTAATCTGGCTTATTCCGGTGCTGATACTTAGTGTGCTCACTCGCCATCAACTGTTGTATGTCTTATCGTATATCCTTTTTCATTTAATGGTTTTCTTCTATCTTACTCCAACAGTTGTTGCTATTTTTCGGACAGAAGGAGAAATCGTACTTATTTTGCTCAGTGTTGCTTGTGTCAACGCTGGTCTGTTTCTGGCGAGCAGGAACCTTCTTTTTCGCTCACCTGTCCTGCATTATAGCTCTATCGTTGTCTTTCACGTCATTTGGCTTGTACTTACATGGAAGGGTAACTTTGAAGCGTTTACGCTTGTCTTAAATATCGCCTATCTCCTTTTGTTTATTGCTTTGTTATATTGGTTTATCAAAGTGGTTCAAAAACAAGTGTATGTTGTGCTGACCGCGATCGCTTTAGCCGTATACGGTTCACTCTGGATGATCCGCTGGATGAGTGAGCATTTTTCTGAGCTGTTCCTCTTTTATGTGCTCGCTTTCGTAGGCTTGCTAGTTGCGGGAAATATCGTATTGATTCGGTTGCTTAGGAAGAAATTCAAACTGCTTAAAAAAAGGTGAAAAGCCTTGGTGGCAAAAGCTCCTTGTCGCCACTGTCAGTACGGCTAGTGCTCTTTTAGCAACTATCGCATTCGTCGGATTAACATTTCTCTTTTTTTGAAGACGTGTTTTCTTCTATATACGTAATTATCGCCATTTTATTTATTGCCTTGGCCATGTGGCTAGTGCGTGAGGATACGCTTAAATATACAATGCTGAATAGTGGACTTATTCTAGCTACGGCATTTGCCTGGGATATTCCGCTATTTCTTGCCTTTTTGTTCCTCTGTACCTTGCCCTTCGTCTGGCTAAAGTCACCGAGTACGAGTGAGCGATTGTTTGCTTACTTGATCGGAAATGCCTTTACTGTCATTACATTATTCACGCTTAAGGTTTCCTTTGACAATGTGTGGCTGATCATGCTTCTGCTGAATCTTGCAATGATACTTTTAGCATTTGTTGTAAGGGAAAGCGGCGGTAATGAGCTATTGAAGAGAAATGCCCTTTTTTTATAGCCTGCTCTATGGCTTTATCCTTACTTTTATTGAACAGAATGGTCAATGGGTATATGCCTCTTTTAATGTCGGATTTTTTTTCTTGTTAGCACGTACTTAGCGGTTCGATTTGTGCGCCGCGAAGAAAAGGCGCGAATGCGCATCGTTTTCCTTTTTTGGTTTGCCTTTTTGTTTTATAAGTATTACGACCTTGTTTGGAAGCTGCTTCACAAATCGATTGCCTTGAGTATAATCGGAATCCTGTTTCTCTTGGTCGCATTTCTTTTTGATCGAAAGAAATCAGTCGGTGCTTTTTCCATGGCCTCGTTGAAGAAGGCTGTGCCGATCGCCTCGTCGTTTTATTGCAGATTGGCTTTATTGGCTATCAATATTGGCAAAGTGAAGAGGCATTGGCGAATGGTACGTTGATTAAGCTTGAGCTTGAACCAATTGATCCGCGCTCTTTCATGCAGGGGGATTATGTCATTTTAAACTATTCGATATCACAATTGGAAGAGCTTAAGCAAATTGAGCCGGGTGAGAAGTTGCAGCTCGTTCTTACCGAACAGAATGGCATTCATCAATATTCAGGGGTTTACAAGTTGAATGATCAATATAATATTCCGTACGAACCAAAGTCAGGCGATGTTCATTTAAATGCAAAGGCCAACGGTGGGGGGCTTTATTTACGGCATTGAATCGTATTTTGTTGAAGAGGGCACTGGGCGAGAATTAGAACAGAACGCGACCCATGCCTATGTAAGAGTGGGCACAAACGGGAACGCGATCCTCGTTTCTGTAGAGTGAAGCTAGTTTATATTACATGACAGGCACCAGGGGCTTTGTCCTTGAACGCCTGTTTTTTTTGTTTAGGTCTTAATATACTATGCGGCAGTGAAGAACAGCTCTAATATCTTTCTTCATTTACGTGATTATGATTGCCACTGAAGGGCAATCTAATTTAATAAAATGGTAGCGATGAAGAAAAGGAGTAATTTAGATGAGAAAAGAGAAACCGATCCTGAGAGACAAAGGCTTGGATCATACGATTTCGCTTTTATCTGAGGGCTTTGAATTTATTCCAAACCGGTGCAGACGCTTTGATTCAGACATTTTTCAAACGCGGCTCTTCGGACAGAAGGTCATTTGCATGGCTGGTGAGGAAGCAGGAGAGCTGTTTTATGATGAAGAATACTTTGCGCGTAAGGGTGCTGCTCCTAAAAGAGTGCGGAAATCCTTATTTGGGCAAAAAGGTGTTCAGGGCATGGACGATGCCGAACATAAGCATCGTAAGCTGATGTTTCTGTCATTGATGACGCCTGAAAGCTTGATGAGCTTGGCGAAATTACGTTAAAGCAATGGCAGGCTAAAATCAGTGAATGGGTGAAAAAAAAGGCAGGTTGTGCTATTTGACGAAGCAGAAAATGTGTTGTGCAGAAGCGCCTGTCAATGGGCAGGTGTTCCGTTAAATGAAAGCGAAGTAAAGCAAAGGACAAGAGAGTTCAGCAAAATGATCGATGGGTTTGGCGGAATCGGACGAAGATACCGGCTTGCCAAAAATGCTCGCTCAAGCTCAGAAAAATGGGTCATCGAAATAATTAAGCGAATCCGTTCTGGAAAGCTAAATCCATCTGCAAATACAGCGGCATACATTATTGCCTGGCATCGTGATTTACATGGGAAATTATTGAATGTCCATACAGCCGCAGTAGAATTAATCAATATTTTAAGGCCGATAGTAGCTATTGGCAGATATATTACCTTCGGAGCGTTAGCACTACATCATTATCCAGAGGTGAAGCAGAGGCTGCTAGCGGATAAAGAAAGATATAGCCTGGCTTTTGTTCAGGAAGTACGTCGTTTTTACCCGTTCGGACCATTCACAGGAGCACGGGTACGGAAGAGTTTTAGCTGGAACGGGTATCGATTCGATAGAGGGACCTTGGTGCTGCTCGACATATACGGAACGAATCGTCATCCGGGGCAGTGGGAGCATCCGGATGAATTTAAGCCGGAGCGCTTTCAGCACTGGGAAGGAAGTCCGTTTTCTTTTATTCCTCAGGGAGGCGGCGACCACTATAGTGGGCATCGCTGTGCAGGTGAATGGATTACTGTCAAGTTGATGCGTGTCAGTCTGGAGTTTTTAACGGCGCAGCTCACCTACCGTGTCCCCGAGCAGGACTTGAGCTACCGCCTAAATCGAATACCACCTATACCGAATAGCAGGTTTATCATCAATCGAATTCAAGCGAATACAACAGTCAGAAGCTTATGAGGAAACCATAGCAGCTCAGGAGATCAACTAATCTCTTTTAAATAAGCGTTTAAATAAGCATTTGAACTCGCCCGGACGACGGAGGCTTGTAAAGGTCCTGTTCCAGAGCTTTTGCTGTCTAAATTTAATGTTGCGGCTTTTTAGTATGATGATTTTTAGAGGATTTTTTGAAGCCTCGTTCAAGCTCAGACATTCTAGAGCAAGAGGAATGCTCTTAAGAAGCAGTAAGGGAATTGAGAAGACTCGGGTGATTAACTAGACGAGCCCTCTCGTTTTGCCTATTTCTTTATTTAAAGAATAGGAATTAAAATATCAACTCGCTCTTCATCTACATTGTCCTCAAAATAGAAAATCTCAATGGGGCAGCAATTATTCAGCCATTTTTGCCTGTAGTCGTTTTCACCCATCCAAGTAAAGATTTTCGAATATCCTTGATCGATCGTCTTATTTGAACAGCTAATTTTAGCATATTTTGTTTTAGGAAGGCTAAAACCAATCATTCCTTCTGGGATATCAGTAATCTCATCCACTTCCAGACAGGCAAAATATGTCGCGACAATCTCATTACACATGTGAGGGCTGAACAATATTTCTTTATTTTTCGCCTGTATAATTTCATCTCTTCTGGCAATAAAGTCCTTTTGAACTTTTATGGCCGCCTCGGGGAATCCTTGCGGAAAATTGGCTGTAATGCTTTGACCGATAAGATGAAACTCACTCTGGATAATTTCACATGCGAACGTTGCAATGGTTTGGTTGTTCAATAGGTTCATCCTTTCTTTTGGAGTAAAGGGGGAAATTATACTACTCCCTTTTTACCGTGATAAAGGATGCAATTCGCCTTCGGCATAGGCATATCCTGCATAAATATTTATAAATAGAGGTATTCGGTATGTCATTTATGGATAGAAAGAAAGCCACTCGATTTGATAGAGCGGCTTCGTTCATATTTCATGGGCAGAATGCCTTTATTTTTTGGCGTGATGGTCAGGATAGGTGGCAGGAGTAATCCCAGAACGACAGCAACATTTAAGCAAAAAGAACAATTTACGTCCTCTTTTTTTTGTTGGTCACATTTAAGGCTATCTTTAAAAGGCTTTAACACCCTTATCATCTCCTTATTGTTTTGTCTCTCATTGTAGAAAAGGGAATTTTGAATGGAGGGTGAAAGGAGAGTTTTTTTTGGTCTTTTTTTAACTTTTTATCCAAAAATTCCAGTAAATATGATAATATTATAAGTATAAAGTAATGGTTTATATTCATGAATTATTATTTTTCCCTTAAAAATATTTGTATTTGTATTAATTTTAGTTAAAATGACACCTATTTATTTCCTCCATTTAATATTGTGATGTATTTATATTGTTTATTAGGTAATAAATTCCAAATTGAAAACTGTTTGATATGTTTTATCATTATCCTACTCTTTCGTTCTTATTTGAAAACTAACCCACAAAAAAAGTATGGAAGGTAACGATTCCCACGAATATGAAACCGCTTTAACTATTTACGAGCAAGAACCTCATTAACAATATCAAGTTACTTTTAGCTTAGTATCCAACATTACTTTATACATAAAATAACTTTTAAGGAGGACAAGTCTATGAATACTCCGGGGAGCGTAATTAAAGAAGGCAGGACCCATATGTTAACCAATAGTTTTACTCTACTTCATGAGAATGTAAGAACAAACGGAGCAAACGGCAATTCACTAGAGTTACGAGCAACCTCAATAAAAGGGATGATGCGGTACTTCTGGAGAACTGTTCAGCCAGCCGCTTTAACTATATCCGAAATTAGAGAAAAGGAGGGGAGGTTATTTGGAACACTTACGGGGCTACTAAAAAGGCACCAGTCTCTATTTATATTAAAAAGGTAAAAGAATCCCAATCTACTATATACTTGGAAACAAAAAAAAGGTAATGAGAATTATTTGGCTCAGTATAAAGCATCATTATTCCTACTTTCATTAATTGGTAATGTCGGGCGAAGTTCAAGGGCACTATACCAGTCTATAACCGTGAAGGAAAGCCATTACGAAAAGCAGTCGGTAATTTAAAAGTTAAGGAAATCGGATGTTTATCTAAGGCTCAGTTAAGTAATCAAATAGAGGAGCAAATTGTCCAATTAAATCCGCAAGCATGCGAAGAATTTCATTTTTATAAAGATGGTGATCTTTTACTACAAAGAGAGCAACCAAAGGAATTACACTTACCGTTCTTACATAAAGTCAATCTTATTGAAAAAAAAACTTACAACAAAAGGTCAGATATTAAAAAGCACGGAATAGTTTATGTAAAGAAAATTGCCTTGTTAAATAGCGAAGAAAAATGGCTGGAGACAAAAATATTAACTTAATTAGACATACAAACTAGAAGTAGTTTAAAACCAAGGAGGATATACCATTGCATGAGAACTACCTTGCTATTATCACTATTGGCGGAGTGCAAGGATTTATAGAAGAATCACGGAAAATGGGTGACCTATGGGCGGGAAGCCACTGGATTGCAGAGACTATGGCAGAGATCGGTCAAAGACTTAAGGAATTCGATGCAGACATTCTTTTTCCGACTACTGCTACGCAAGGTGAATCAAGATACAGAATTGTTGTCCCTAATCGGATCGTAGTAATTTTTAAAAACACAGACGTGATCAAAGTAGAAGAGAAGATAGAAGCTGTGAAAAAAACAAGTATCTGAAAATAATAAGAGAGTGCTAGACAGGATCGAATATTTAGAAGTCAAAGCTAAACGCCTTGCAAAAGACCAACTCGAATATGTGTTTGAACTTTCATATGCTATTGAGCCTTTAGGTACCCGCCCATTAGTTGAAATAATGGCTGAATCGGAGAGAACACTTTATAAAAAAAAGCGAGAGTTTGACAAGCTTATGCCGATTCAGGTGAGGAAGGGATTTCGTGTCCAGTTTGTCAAAAGCGTACTGTGCTTACTAATCAGCCGTTTTTGGCAACAGATACGATCGGCCAAATGAAGCGTCGCATTTCAGAAACTTGGAGTGCTCATTGGGAAGCAATTAATGAAAGACAACCCATTATTGTAAAGGAAAACGAAGCACTTTGCGGTGTATGCCTTGCAAAACGAGAAAGAATACGCGCGATATCAGAGGGCAATCGTGTTTCATTTTATTTTCAAAGTGTCGATAATGTCGGTGAGGATGAAGATAAATACTATGCGCTTTTGATGATGGACGGCGATGGTATCGGAACTTTATTGAAAACAGAGCTTAATAAAGGTGAAAAATCGTATCGTAACATAAGTAAAAGTATGGGCGAGTTCGCTCTTCTTGATGTAAGAGAAGTCTTAGGAAAAGGTCAAAAGGAAGAAGGTCAGCTTATTTATGCCGGTGGAGACGATGTAATGGCTTTTCTGCCTTTGAAACGTGCACTTCATGTTGCAAAGGAGCTCCGCTTTAAATTTTCTGATCGGTTAACTGGTAATACTGCATCTATCGGATTAGTCATTGCTCATAAGCGCCAACCGTTACGCCATGTTTTGCAGGCAGCAAGGGATTTGGAAAAAGTAGCAAAATCATTTAAACATCACAATAAGCAAAAAAAACGCTTGGCCATACGTACGTTTATTCGAAGTGGCGAACCGGCTCAAGCTGTCCTCTCTTTCGGTCGGAAAGAGGAGGACTTCGAAAATGAGATTCTAAAAGCTTTTAAAAAGGTTCAACTGATGCCGCGCTCCTTCTTTTATAAGCTCGAGCAATCGTTAAGCGTCGGTGATTTGAGCGAAGAACAGATTATAGAGGCCGAGCTCGTTCGTCTACTGAGACGGTCATTAGGTAACACATATCATGATAGCTTCAAACAGTGTTTTCTTTCCCTTTATGAGCGATGTGCAAATGATGATAGTACTAAAAGCGATCAGTTACAGCAGTGGCTAGCATTATTAAAAAGTTTATTATTTATAGCGCGTCAATGTGAAATAGAGGAGGTGAAGGGACAGTGACATTCTATGCACTAGCACCTAATGAGACGTTCTTTTTTTAAGGGACACCAAATGACTGAACAGGGTTCAGACCATGTGGCAAGCGGAATTTTTCCGCCGCGTCCAAACACTGTATATAGCGCGATGCGAAGCGCGTATATTCGTCAGTTTTTAAATGATGAGCCCTTTCTTCGATTCAAAAAGGGTGACATAAGCTGTGAGCGACATAGTAGATGGCTCGGTTCATCTTATTTGCTTGGCGAAATGTACTTAAACGGTTTTTTTTATACGATATAAAGGAGCATTATACATACCAGTACCCAAAAATATACTGGAAAGGAGTGGGCAATTATTGCTTGATACACAGGAGGGGCTGGAACCACAGTATGAAAAGCCTAAATCGTTAAACGGTTATTATATATTATTTTAGCCTTTTAGACAATGGGAAGATCGATAAGTCCCTAAGCTTATTAGAGAGAGATGACTTAGTGTACAAAGAAGCAAAAGTTGGAATTGCGATGTCAAGAAGTTATCGTCGTTCAGAAGAGCATTATTTATATGAAATGGAAATGCTTCGTCTCAAGGAGGGAGTTGATTTTCTCATCGACATAAACGAGGAGTCTATTCTTGCTTCTCAAGAAATCGGTGCAGTGCAAGAGATTGTCCTTGGAGCTGAAGGTAAGAGATGGACTGTGACAAAAGTAAGGTCAGCTGATGAAATGAAGTCTTTGTCTAAGAAAGCTAAAATAACTTCAAACAATATTACAGTTATTTTATTAACACCATTAATTTTAAATCGAAGTGTGCAGGAACATCTAGTCGGTTTTGGACTAACACCAACTAAAGTTATAACGGATAAGCCGGATCTTTTCGGAGGCTGGGATATGGTTCGCAAACGTCCAAAGAAACGTTATAAGATGCTAAGCGCGGGGACTGTGATTTATTGTGAACGTAACGAAAGTATTGATGGCATTATTCGACTTGGAGATAAGGATCTAAAAAAGCAAGGTTTTGGATTAGCTTTAGTAATTGGAACTTAGGAGGATAACGAATGTACAATCATATAGTATTTTTACAAGCTATTACATCGGTTCACCCTGGTAGTGGAACGGAAATTGGTTTAGTCGACAAGCCTGTACAGCGTGAAGCACATACTGGTTTCGTCAAAATAGAGGGTTCTACAATTAAGGGGGCTTTAAGGCGTAGTAGTCGGGTCGAAAATAAAGAAGAGATTTTCGGCTCTTGGATCAAGCCAAAAAAATAATAAGAATAATGCTCCGAAGCCTTCTAATGTCCATTTTACAGAAGCACGTGTGCTATTCTTTCCGGTACGTTCACTCAGCGGTGTTTATGCTCTTGTTACTTGTCCTCTGGTGTTGAGCCGTTTTTTTTAGCGACCTTCAACTAGTAGGTAAACAAGAAACTCCACCCAATATTGAGTTAGGAGAAAATGAATGTGCTCTATTTGATAAAGTGAATCATAAAAATGTTTTTCAAGACAGTAAGGTAGTTTTAGAAGAATACTTATTTGAAGTGAAAAAGAAGGAAGTCGATAGTAAAGTCTTATCAAAAGTGTTTCAGGAATTTGAAACAGTAAAAGATCGTATCGTCATTGTCGATGATAATAGTTTCGCAGATTTCATGAAATATTCTACTGAAATCGCGCCGAGAATCCGAATTGGAGCTCAAGATGTTGTTGATGAGGGCAATGGTTCACTTTGGTATGAGGAGAATGTACCTGCTGAGACGTGGTTTTATAACATGGTCGATACGGAAGGGAAGATCGCGGATAATTACTTGCAGGGGCTCGACAACGACTATATTGAGCTAGGCGGCAGTAAAACGATTGGTAAGGGTATGTTCAAGGTTTTAGTTGGAGGAGAAAAAAATGAGAAGTAAAGGGCTAAAGAAGACGACAGAGCAGCGTGTTGCTAAACGTGCCTTTGATTTTGTTAACGATGTCATGGGCGAGGTGAAGAGTCCGAGAAGTGAATATCGGAGCTACGTTCGTAAGTTACCAAGCTTTATCCAAATAAACGGACTGTTAACTACAATCGCCTTTTACTTTTCTAAAGTGAAGAAAGATAACGCCGAATCAAAGGCCTATGAACTAGTATTAAATCATGTTCGCGAACATTTAATAGATGAACAATTAATTACAGATTCAAACCGAACTAACAAAGACTTATTAAATACACTTGTGAACTTAGAGGATGTTTCTGCATATCGCAGGATGACATCGAGTATCGTTCACTTTGCTATGTATCTCAGTCGGTTTGCAGAGGGGTTATATGATGAAAAGAAGAGATAGTAAGGCAAAACCAATGACTCTTTTACCAGGATATTTCCCCAAAGAATACTTAAAAAAAACAAATGAACAACCGTAGTGCTAGCCTCCATTTCTCGTATTTGTTTCAAACAGCACAAGCCATAGAAGTCAAAGATAAAGGCAAAGACAAAGGTAAAGTCAAATTGAAGCTAAAACATTTGGATAATTTATTTAAAAAAATATAAATATGAAGAAGTTGAATCCTATAATAATCGATTGCGTACAGCACTTAATCATAATCAAAAAGGAGTATTCAAAGGGAGTTTTACAACTAAGCAGGCAATGCCGGGAATGGGAACACCTCACTTTAGTGAAAATGGTTTGGCACTTCACAAAACATTTGGTGTACCTTATTTACCTGCTTCCAGTATTAAAGGAATGCTAAGGGCTTGGCTGACTGATAGCAGCATGCTATTGGAAGGCGATAAACTAAAGAACTGGGAAGATCGTATTAGTGAACTTTTTGGAAGCGAGTCTGATGAAGAGTCGAGTCCAGCAGCAAAAGGGATGCTCACATTCCATGATGCTTTATTTGCCGAATTTAAATTAAGAAAAGATGTAATGACCGTACACACCCCTTCTTATTATTTAGGAAAACAGTGGAATGCAAATGAGAAACCTATTCCTATAGAATTCGCTTATATTGAGGGTAGTGTGCCAATCGTAATTTCATGGGAACAATCTGACAAACTACCATCCGATATCAACGATATTCTCAGAAGCGGGCTTACAAATGCATTACGGTATTATGGAATTGGTGCAAAAAAAAGCGGTGGGGTATGGTAGGTTTCAAAATCAAACTGAGGAGACGAAATAATGGATCTATTTATTAGTTATAGCCAGTGTTATAAGGTCTGATTTAACTAAAATGACGAAACAACGGATACAGCTGGTAGAACAAATACTTTTGGGAAGAGGCGTAATTGAAGGAGGATTTAAAATTGGAATGTGAAGAAAAAAAGGCTAATGAAAATGCAGATAGGGAAGTTATACAAGGTATAGTGAAAAACTATATTAAACTTGAAGAATCAATTGTTAGTCAACTTTCTTTTACTAATAAACACGGTGTAACGATTGGTGGATTTCGTGAAGAAATATGGAAGTCCCTTTTTGAACAAATTGTTCCGAAGAAATATACTGTGGAACGTTCTGTATTCATTATTGACTCAGGTGGGAACGTATCTAATGAAGTAGACTTAGCAATATTTGACGAACAGTACACTCCTTACATTTTTAATTACGGAAAAATGAAATTTATACCGATTGAAGCTGTAGCTGTTGTCGTGCAGTGTAAAAGTACAGATCTGAAACCGGAACAATTAAAGGAATGGGTTTGTAGCATAGCTCGGTTAAAGACGTCGTTAAAATCGATTGCTAGAATGCATACACATATGGCTCTGGGAGAACATGGTTTTACAGAAGGTTCAGACGGCAAAATTCAAGCTAAGACCTTTAAAAAAAATAGTGGCGAAAAATGGAAAAGACATAAATATAGAAGAAACGGAGATAAGAATTACCCAAACTTCTACCCGCCCTTTAATAATACTTTGTCACACAAGAGACAGCACACCTGCTGAAATTTTAGAAGAAAAATTGTTCGATATTATTCTCCATCCGAAAAAGGCAATAAAAGGTGGTGGAAAAGAAACGGCGAGTAAAAAAAAGGCTGGATATATCGGTATCTCCTGAATATAAAGATCTGGGAGGTTGGTATAAATCCTTGAACCATAACAATGAAAAATATGAAAACATAAGGGAAGAGTTTAGAGATACAAAAGTTAAAAGTATTGAATTAAACAGCTATAAAATAAATGGTGGAAAGGAGAAAGAGGAAGTAGCGCTCTTGTCCTTAATTTTCCAACTAAATCAATTGCTTATGTTGTTAAATAACCCGATCCCATTTCCACATCAACCATATGTTGAAATGTTTAAAAATCATCAATAATGAAGTTCGTTTATTATTGCCAGAAATTTTGATTTCAAATTTCATACAAAGAGAGCTTTCTTTATAGAAATTACTCTAAAAAACCTCGATTGAACTGTCACTAAATCGGGACGAATTTAAAAAAAAGGTTAAATCCCAATTTCTACTAAAAGAGGAATTGGGATTTTAATATTGTAAATGTACACTTTTCTAGTGCTACCCTTTTAAAGAGAGAAAAAAAAGTTAGTAAAAGAAAAGTTCTACTCTTGATTTCAAGACTTTTTTTGATTTAATCATTATTAAACTCATAGACCTTCGAGTAACCTTCTTGATTATAAACAATGACTTGAAAATCATTTAACTCCTCATTTAACTCTTTTGGAAAATCATCCGGTAGTTCCATAGTTATTGAAAAATAATATTCTGGTGAGGGCTCTAATTCTAAAATCCCGTCTTCCATAAACATATATTCACCTATATTTATATCTTCTAGATATTCCGAAATATTTTCATTATTGAACTCAATTTTCATATGAAACCGAGCTATTTCCTTTCTTTTGTTTTCCATATAGATAACAGGGATGAAAAGGTTCTCGTCAATCGATATTATACTTACATCTGTTACTTCGACACCTTCTAACGGTTCATCATTTTGACAACCATACAATATTATCAAGGAAAAAAACAAAGAAGAGAATCGAAGATAACCTAGACATGTTTTTTTCACTCCTTGGATGGTAAATCCCCTTCATTGCTTCGTTAAGAAAATGGGCTTTCTCCTTAACTGGTAAGGACAAGACGTTAAAAAACAACCTGTGCAACGCACAGACGTATACCCCATTATTTAAATACATCCTATGTTTAGGTTCAACAATAGTTGCACTCAGATGCAACTATTTCGATATATTATTTAAATACATCCTATGTTTAGGTTCAACTCGCAATGCCGATTTGTATACCTATTTCCTAAAAAGATTTAAATACATCCTATGTTTAGGTTCAACCTCGTAAAATGTTTATGGCCGGTGTCGTCCGTATTTAATTTAAATACATCCTATGTTTAGGTTCAACTTGCTCATTATTACAACAATACAGACGAACTGCTTAATTTAAATACATCCTATGTTTAGGTTCAACCGAAAGGGTTTGGGACAACCAAAACGCTTTAAGAAAATTTAAATACATCCTATGTTTAGGTTCAACTGTAATATTCATCATGCTGCCGTTCATAAAGACTAATTTAAATACATCCTATGTTTAGGTTCAACACACAGAAAACGAATCAATTGATAATATATGGACAAATTTAAATACATCCTATGTTTAGGTTCAACATACATATCGAAAGAAATTACCGAGCTCCGAGAATATTTAAATACATCCTATGTTTAGGTTCAACAAAAAGGTTCTACGTCAAA